>DATFNI010000372.1:0-18710 GCA_035266485.1 Balneolales bacterium | reverse complement strand
GTGGCAGCCACCAGGAAGTATTCCTGCTTAAGACGAAGTTCCTGGCCCACGAAAACCTTATCGTTGGGATAGAGTACGCGGGAAATATTCTCCTGAAGCTCAGCATCCCGAATAGCATTGATATAATCGCCCTGGTTGAAGACGTGCAGATCAATATGTTTTGATGACTCAGCCTTCCAGAGACGCAGGTTGTTTACAACGGCATTTTTAAATCCGGGAACAGGAAAATCATACGCCTGAGCGATGACCGTATCCGTGTTGATCCATCGGTATCGCAAATTGCCGTCTTCATCGGTATAGGCATTCGATTCACCATAAAAATGAACAGGATAATTGATTCGGGGCCGGACAATATCCCATGGCGTACCGTATTCCTGCCAAAGGTCAGGCGATTCTATCTGGTATCCATCGATGATCTTTTGATAGAAAATGCCGAAGTCGTAACGGATGCCATAACCGTATCCGGGAATGCCGAGAGAAGCCATCGAATCGAGGAAACATGCGGCCAGGCGGCCCAGACCACCGTTGCCCAGACCTGCATCCCATTCGCTTTCCTTTAGCTTGTCGTAATCGATGCCCATGTTGCCAAGAGCTTCGCGTGCGACGTCTTTCAATCCCAGATTGATGAGTGCATTGTCGAGCATGCGGCCCAACAAATACTCCATAGACAAATAATAAACCCTCTTGGCATCGGCCTGATAGTAACGCTGCTGCGTATTGATCCAACGGTGATTCAGACGGTCCATAACAGCGAAGACGAGACTGCGATATTGATCCCAGTCCGTCGCTGAATATTGATCTTTCGCCAGTGTAAAGTGAAGGTGGTTTTCAATATCATGTTGAAAAGCATTGACATCCATTCCAATGCGGTCGCTTCCGTCTTGTGCCTGTTCCATAAAAATTTTTGCTTACTTAAACGTTATCAGCAAAATAAGTACATTATTGTTTTTACTGTAGAAGATAGTGATTTAGAATCTGGTAGAAAGTTATGATTTCCCGTGGATAATCGTGCAAAATAGTAAGGGCTTAAACCAATTCATAGATGTTGGTGTCGGGTTTGAAATCCTGGGCAGTTATCTTTGCTTGCATGCCCGCCTCCAGAAATCCTCGTAACGATTGATTGGCAACGAATTCCTGCTCAAAGAGGCCATATACAGCCGAGCCGCTCCCACTCATCAGAGCAAACGAGGCGCCATCTTCATACAACTGATCCTTCACGTTGCCGACCATTGAATGTAAAGCAACGACTTGTGGTTCCAGATCATTCGCTACCAAATATTTCCATTCCTCGATAGGCTCAATTTGAAGGATTCTGGTCAGATCAAAATCATGCATGCTGTTTGGTTCACAATAGCGATATGCTTCGGCCGTAGAGCTGTGGATGCCCGCGAACACAGTAATAATCCAACATTTTGGCTGGATATCAACAAATGCCAAATCGGTACCAGTGCCCGTTCCAATTGCCGTTTTATTATAAATAAATAACGGTATATCGGAACCCAGTGTTGCTCCTATTTCGGCAAGTTCGGAATCTGACAAGCGATGACCCTCCAACTGGTTCATCATCCGAAGAGTCAAGGCGGCGTCGCTGCTGCCTCCACCAAGTCCGGCGCCCGCAGGAATCTGTTTCTCAACAGTGATGTGCCAGTGCGACTTCAACCCCACTTCCAGATCAAACAACTCGATTGCACGGTTCACCAGGTTGCCGGGACCTGCCTCGATATCGGTGTTTTTCATTTCTATGCGATGCCGATCTGACTCTTGTACTTCGAAACGATCACTCCAGTCTATGAATGCAAAACCTGTTGTGATATCGTGATAGCCATTATCAAGCCGGGCATTGACATGCAACCCCAGGTTGATCTTGGCATACGCCCGTGCTGTCCATCGTGTATTCTGTATCATGCAGAAGAGAAATTTCCTTACCCTTTTAGTGTAATAGAGATTACCCACCCCGTCAGGATGAAAGAAACGGAAAATAGGCAGGAATACCGAGAATATCTCGATTAGAAAGAGGTCGTCAGACGGTTTCCCAACCGTCTGAGGGCTAAAGGATTGGAATCACGGATAAAAACTAATCCCGGCCTGCCAGATAAGCCCCGAGGTTTGGGTAGTGGTATCGTAGCTGTACCGGTGGTCCAGCGGAAGTGCCGAAAGATGCAGGGTAAGCCTGTTGGTTATATCAAAATTGATTCCTGCAAGGAGTGTGAACCGGTAGCGGATGAAGTGATATTTCATATATTGAACCGGATCGCCAATCGTATTCGTACTTGAAGTGTTCACAGTTTCGAGAGGATAATAATAAACAGGATTAGGACTGATAATGTTGTCTTTTTCCCTGATACTCTCGATCTGTTCATTGAATCCACCCCACAGTTCTATACGATCAAACAGGTGAATCTGGGCAATGAATGGGAACTGAAAGCTGTGCTCATGAAAAAGATTATGCCAGTCAATGTTCTGTTGACTATTTATAGGTTGGCTATATGTTTTTACTGTACCAGATGAAGAACTCGACTGATAGAAAGATGTCCCACGAATGATATTTGTTTCCCGTGTATGTACACTCCTTCTGTATCGACCATATTGAGTCCCCAGATTTATTGTAATCATCGGTATTGGAGACCATTCATAGAAGAGGCTTAAGTCGTGTTGCCATATATTTTGACTGCCATCACCAGAATGAAGCGATGACAATTGAGAGGGTGGTGAGATATTAACAGTACCATCAGTATATTGTTGGATTGTATAGGCATATGACTGTAACCGGGCACTCGGTACTAATCCAACATAATCGGTGTAGCCATCATAAAAGAAACTGAGTTGACTATTAACTGATAGGTTGTATAGGAGCGATAATCCACCGTTAAAAGCATGCCCACTGTTGCTCCAAGTATCAAGGGCTGTTGTGATATTTTGGTTTATATAATAAAAATTAGAAGCTCCACCAGGAGTGTATTTATTATAATATGGGGAAGATATATTTAGATTTTCATTCCCGCTTCCCACCAGGTATCCCAAGTGTGCCATCCCGGTAAATTTTTTGCTGATAACATAACGTCCTCCAAGATCAAAGCTCAGGTGCCGGTAATGCTGCGTTCGTTGTTCAGTAAGAAGGTTCGTGGGATTGGTGCCTATAGAAGGAGGATCAACTGAAGGTCCAGGATAATTATAAGTAGGATTGCCGTAACCACCATCACGTTGGAAGAAAGTTGCGCCCATTTGCAGTCCCAAAGAAGCCTTCTCAGAAATTTTATAGCCACCTAACAGGGTGAGAAAATGTCCAGTTTGTTTCAACGAATTTTTTTGTTGGAAAAACACACTTGGATTGGCCGCACCGGTTGCAAGATCGCTGTAAGACGAACCCGCAGGATATGAAAATGAAGGATAAGAATAATAATCTTCTTTAAAGAAAATACCCTGGTATGTTATACCCGCAAATATGCGTTTATTAGCAAACGGATAACCAACCAATGCAGCTGAAAGAAAAGGCCTTTGGTTTAGTCGATTGCCGTTGGCATTGAAGTAGGGATTGTAAGCGTCCGGAACGCCTATAAAATCAGTTGCTCCTGTATTGGTATAAGCACAATACGGGCATGGATTATAGAATTTCGGGTTCCCATCGGCTTTATATAGGTTCCGGCTCTGCACGTTCGCATAAGCATACAGATCACGTCCGTTCAAACCGGGTAGCCAGGCAGGATTCTGCGCCAGTTGATTCAGTGGATTTGAAGTTTGAAAGCCGGGTAGAATTTGAGATAGAGGACCGATATTCGAAGGTTCCAATTGCACCGGTTGATAGAAAAACGATTCATTTTCGTAAGATGCCTGCATCGGTGTGTACACATAAGACTGGGCAAGTAAAAAAGCGGGCAGGCTTAACAGGATGGATAGTAACGCTAACTTTTTCATAAGCTCTCCTTATCTAGCATTTGGCAAGACAAACTAAATTAATTTAGCGAATCAATGGACAAAAGCAAGTAAAACAGTAATCAGTAAACAATTATCAGTTGGTAGGTCGGAGAGCTTTTTCCGAATGAAACGTTCGTTGCGGGGATCGATGCGATTAACTCACTTCTTCTCCAGGATCAGTGATTATTACCTGTTGCAGGGGTTACTTGTGTAGGTTGCGAAGAAACCCTTAACGGAAGGTAGACTTCTTGAAAAGGGTGAGTTAACGCTACCTCTGCTTGTAGACATTTTACTGGCTTACGCTTATGGTCTATGCGTGGCATAGACTAACGATGTATACCAGAGTTTACGCTCGAACTGGTCGGGCTGGCAGCCGCGACCTACAGCAACCAATCCTTTTTGTGTTCTAACATATACGCATAAGCGGCGTCATGGTCGTTGGCAACATCACCGTTCAGAATAGCTTCTTCTATCGCTTTTTTGATCTTCCCGATTTCAGGGCCGGGTTTTAAGTCAAAGGCCTTCATGATTTCGTCGCCGTTAATCGGGGGCTGCCAGTTGCGGAGGCGATCCTTTTCCTCGACCTCATGAATCTTTCTCTCGACATTATCGAAGTTCTTCAAGTAACGGCGAACCTTCCGGTCGTTTTTACTGGTGATGTCGGCCCGGCAGAGCTGCATGAGATCGTTCAGATCCTCGCCCGCGTCTACTATCAACCGGCGAATAGCGCTGTCGGTGACCTCTTCGTTGGCCAGTGCAATGGGACGCAGATGCAGGCGCACCAGTTTCGAAACGTATCGCATGCGTTCATCGAGTGGGAGACCAAGGCGCCGGAAAATTCTTTTGGTCCATTTGGCGCCCAGGGCATCATGACCGTGAAATGTCCATCCCTGTTGCTCGTCGAAGCGCTTGGTGGCCGGTTTGGCGATGTCGTGCATGATGGCGGCCCATCGCAGCCACAGGTCGTTCGTCTTCTCCGAGATGTTATCAAGGACCTGGAGCGTGTGCCAGAAATTATCCTTATGACCGATCCCGTTGATCTCTTCGGCACCCTGCAGGTTATTCAATTCCGGGAAGATATGCGGGAGCAATCCCGTCTTATAAAGCAAACCGAAGCCAATTGATGGCTTATCAGCCAGAACAATCTTGTTGATCTCATCGATAATCCGCTCTTTGGAGACAATGGTAATGCGTTCCGCCATTTCCCCGATGGCATCCAGCGCGTCTTGTTCAATCCTGAAATCAAGCTGGGCAGCGAAACGGATGGCACGAAGCATTCGCAACGGATCATCATCAAAGGTCATCCTTGGATCGACGGGTGTACGGATGAGGCGATCTTTCAAATCTTCGATACCCCTAAACGGATCCAGCAGTACACCAAAATCTTCCTTATTCAGTGACCAATAAAGAGCGTTAATCGTAAAATCACGCCGTCTCTGGTCATCTTCAAGCGTGCCATCTTCGACGATCGGCTTACGGGAATCGCGTCGATAGCTTTCTTTTCGGGCGCCGACGAATTCAACGATCAGGTCCGGTATCCTGATCTGTGCCGTACCAAACTGTTTAAATACAGAGAGGCTGCAATTTTCTAATTTTTTACTCAGTTTCTGTGCAAAACGTACACCAGGCCCGACAGTGACCAGATCGATCTCAGGGGTTTCTTTGACATCAAGGCGGCCCAGGTAGTAGTCGCGCACGTAGCCGCCAACAACGTAAACAGGCTGATTCAGCTCAGCGGCCGTCTCCGATATGAGATGGAAGAGGGTGATATGTTGCTGGTCGATATCCAAGCCTGAAAGCCCGGGGGCAGAGCCCGGTTGCTTAGTCTCGATTGCGTTTCGAGTCATCGGTCAATGTGACGTTAATTCACGCACCTTACAGGAAGGCACGTTATCCTGTTATTCGATTCGCGGCAGATCTATTTTACGATGGAATGATCACCTATGTGAAGCGTTCCGACATACCTGAAAACAGAAGTATGGTTGCCAACGGTCGCCTCGTCGAGTTTCGATTGCACGATCTGGCTATGGTCAAGAATCACACTTTTGGTCACTGTGCTGTCCGTGATGGAAGTGTTGGGTCCAACGCTTGCATACGGACCAACCGTCGAGTTCTTGATGGATACATCCTTCCCGATATAAACAGGAGCGATTATCTTCGAATCAGGATATTTACTTGCATCAAAAGGCGGGTTTTCCTTCTCCAGGATGATCCGCGTGGTCTCCGACCAGGCTTCGATGGTTCCACAGTCGAGCCATTCATCAACAGTAGCTACTTTGAAATGCTTGCCGTCCTTCAGCAGGCGATCCAGAGCATCGGTAAGCTGATACTCATTTCCATGACCTGTCACATTATGTTCAAGCAGATACTCGATCTCTTTCTTCAGATATTTACCTTCTTTGAAATAATAGACCCCGATAATTGCCAGATCAGAAATCGGTTCGCTTGGTTTCTCGACAAAATCGGTGATGGTTTCACCCTGGTGTACAGCGACGCCGAAACGGGAGGGATCGTCCACCTTTTTCAGCCAGATGACACTATCGGCATCCTCGAGCGATACGCTGCCTTTGGTATCAAAAAGAGTATCAGCAAAAACGATAATGACTTCGCCTTCAAGTGAATCGGCGGCGCAATAAACGGCGTGGGCCGTTCCGAGTGCTTCATCCTGCGTGTAAAAGGTTGCCTTGGCTCCATGGCGCTCACTCAGTTCGGTCAGGTTATGCTTGACCTGATCCCCAAAATCTCCTAAAACAAATACATACTCATCAATAGTGCGTTCGAGTGTGCGGTCAAAAGTCTGGATGATGCGCTCAACAATGGAGGTACCGGCAACAGGAAGCAGGGGCTTCGGTGTTGTATGGGTATGCGGTCGAAGACGGGTTCCCTTGCCTGCCATTGGAATAATTAATTTCATGCGTCACGTCTTTTTTTCAAGGTTGATATTTCGGCTGTAAAGATACTATAACTTGTTATATTAAGCGACTACCGGCGCAACCGCCAACACAGGAAGAACGTATATTCGTTCAGCATCACAGGCGAGATCTTACCGCCATAAGTCAAAAAAACGGATTCTACATGCTCTCGAGCTGGTACATCACATTTATAGATATTCTCGACATCCTATTCATTCTGATCATGACGCGCCGCATGATCTACCGCGGCCGCATGCTTCTGCATGCGTTTCAGTTATCGGGATATAAAATCCGCGAATTCTGGTACTGGCTTAAGGATCACTGGATGGATCATGTCATCTCGCTGGAACAGGGATTAATGGATCTGGTGGTAATGGTTGCCTTTGCGTTTTTCCGGACGAAAATAACCGAGTCAGCAGTAACTGTTATTGTACTGATATTTACATTGTTTTGGATGGGACCGGTGAGTGACTTCCGGCAGAAACAAAAAAAACCTCTTGTGTTCACCTCGCGGATGACCCGCCTTGCCATTCTGTTTGTCATCCTGGCGGCCGTCCTTCCCGTCTACGGTACGATTCTGACCCTGACCAACAGCAGCCTGTATCTCGACATCTATACCCTGGGACTTACCTGGATTCAAGCCGATATCCTGCTGCCGTTCTGGCTTTTGCTGGCTGGTTTTATCATGATGCCTTTGGAGCAATATGTGCATAACCAGTTCAAGCAGATGGCCCGTAAGAAACTGGCGTCAATGCCGGATCTGACAATTATTGCGATCACGGGAAGCTACGGTAAGACGTCCACCAAATTTATGATCCGGGACCTGCTGAAAGAACGATACAATGTGCTGGCCACGCCCGGCAGCTACAACACGCCGATGGGTATTTGCAAGGTGATTAATCAGGATCTGCAGGCATCGCACCAGATCCTGGTGCTTGAGATGGGAGCCAGGTACAAGGGAAATATTAAGGAATTATGTGAGATCGCCCGACCCAATATTTCCGTGGTCACGAATATCGGACTGGCTCATCTGGAAACGTTCGGCTCACAGGAAGGTATCCGTGAGACCAAATCGGAGATCGTACAGTACATGAAAGAGAACGGTACCGTGGTGCTCAATGCCGATGACCCGCTGGTGATGAGCATGGCCGACATCCGGGATGATGCAAAGATCCTGACTGCCGGTTTTGAGAACGGGGATTTTAAAGCGGATCAGATCAGGTATGATCATGACGGGTGCACATTCCGGGTAACAGATCCTGAACAACAAAGCGTAGAAATAAGACTTCAATTACTCGGCAAACACAATGTGCACGACTTGCTGCTGGCCATGACAGTTGGTCATCACCTTGGCCTGAGGCTCCGGACGATGGCCGTGGCAGCTTCTAATATTCAACCTGTTGAACACCGGCTCCAGCTTAAACAGCAGGATGGGATAACCATCCTTGACGATGCTTTTAATTCGAATCCTGTCGGCGCCCGAAATGCTGTTGATATCCTTGTACAGTTTAACGGCGGCAGGCGAATTCTGATTACGCCTGGAATGGTGGAGCTTGGAGAAGCAGAATATGAGGAAAACAAAAACTGGGGCAGTTTTATAGGAACAAAGAACCTGGATCTGGTCGTACTGGTTGGTCCGGAGCGAACCAAGCCTATTCATGAGGGATTGAAACAGGAGGGTTTTGACGGCGAACGGGTGCGTGTGGTGAAATCACTTTTCGACGCCAACGAGATCATCAGGGAATTTGCACAGGAAGGAGATACAATCCTGTACGAGAACGACCTTCCGGACACGTATAATGAGTGACGATTAAAGAAAATCATCTAATGGAACACGGAAAACGCGGATGACGCGGACTCACACGGATTGTAATAAGGAGAGATCATCGTAATACCGCTTTGTGCCTGTCCCGAATCATTCACACACAAGCCACGCTAGCCCGGGCACAGTCGATCCACTATTCTGTTTCAGGAGGGGTTACCTTTGCCACAGCTCGTTATCAATCCGATTTCTCGTCACAGTCAATGCAGTTTAACAGACAGTCGGTTCGCACGTCTAATTTCGGACTGAATGCCGAGTTACCCGTGAACGGATGGATGTCGCTCCGTGCCGGGATTGGTTATCTTCAAAATGGTTTTTCACTGAAATATGACCACCTTTTTGTTCTTTTGAGTGCGAAATCCAATCCCTATGATGGTTCAAATCCTGATGGAATGTCGGATTATGTATTTCATTCGTTGCAGGTTGCCAGCGAACTGAAGATCCATCCTTTCAAGAGAGGAAGTCCGTATATATTCACCGGACCTGTTTTGGGATACGTAATGAGTGCGAAGTATCACGCAGAGTATCGTTATCCAATTTCGGGTCCGGGAGTCGGGCCGTTGGTTTCGGATGACAGATCGCTGACTCCAGCGGTACACCGGTTTAATCTGGCACTTGATTCTGGCTTTGGTTTCTATTTTGCTCCAGGCAGAGTTCGTCCGTATATCGAGTTTTCCTATCTCATGGGATTGACCGATATGGCTAAATCAGATCACGCGCAGCAATTCTATCCCTTTATCACTCAAAAAAACTGGGTGCCGCAAAGCTTTTTGATTAAGCTGGGGATTGCTATTTGATATTTTGGCGTTCTACTCATACCTCACCGCTTCAGCCGGTTCCACCCATGAGGCACGGAGTGCGGGATACCAGCTTGCCAGCATGCAGAGGATGAGGCTGCCGCCGAGAACCATGGCAATATCGGTCCACTGAACGGCGACGGGGTAATATTGGATAATAAATGAGCCCGATCCTGCAAGTTTCACCAAACCGTAGTGTTTTTGCAGCCAGCAGATTACCAGGCCAAAGATGCCTCCGAGTCCGCAGCCCATGATACCGATGTAAAATGCCTGGCGAACGAAGATGTGTTTGATCATTTTTCGTGTGTAACCCATCGACATCAATACCCCTATGTCCCGCCGTTTCTGTATAACCAGCATGGTGAGTGAGCCAATGATGTTTAGCACGGCTACCAGAACGATGATCATGAGAATCCCATAGCCGGCCCATTTCTCGAGGCTCATCACATCGTAAAGTGGTTTCTGAAGATCATACCACGTTTCGATCTGGTATTTGCTGCCTAGTTTCTTTTCCAATGTCTGTTTGAACGCGGCCGCCTGATCATGATCCTTTAGCTCGATATCGATTCCGGATATTTTATTTCGATAGTGAAAAAGGCGTTGCGCTGCATAGAGATCAATGTACACTTGCGGTTCATTAACGATTTCATTCAGACTGTAGACACCACGTACCTGAAAATGATATCCATGAGGTCCGGCGAACTCGGTCAGAGCTTTTTCCATGCCCGCAGAACTCATGAGGGCCACATCATCGTTAAGGGAGAGGCTGAGTTGACCAAACAGCCGTTGCGGGATAAGCAGGCCGGGCCGGCCGTTTTGGACGCTCAGGTTAAAAACTCCCGATGTTACGCTGCCGGGATGGTTTCTGATTGGAAAGAACAGGTTGGGATGAATTCCCTTGACGGTTACAACCTGTTCCTGGTTGTTGCCGTTGGACCCTATGATCAGGCATTTTCCTTGAACATACGGTGAAATAGAAACGACATCTGCGCTGTTGGCGATCTCGTTATGAAGGCTGTCGGAATAAGTAAAAGCCGGGGCTGTGGCCGATTCGATTCGTATATCCGGATCATTTGTGAGGAGGAGCCCTTTGACAAGATCATAAAAACCATTAAATACCGATAATACGATGATCAATAATGCGGTACCAATGGTGATTCCACCAACACTGATCAAGGTCAGGGTGGAGACAAGCGAAACATGTTGTCTGGAAAACAGATAACGGCGTGCGATGAAACTAATACCTTGCATAATCGGTGTTATATTATAGCACTGGAAAAATTGCCATCTTAAAAATAGCGTGTATTATTATTATTATTTTGAACAATTTGAAAACGGGGTAACAGAATGGCACGGCAAAAAAAAGCTACAAAGAAAACGGTTTATGACGCCATTAGCAACGGCAGCTATGGGGATCCATTTTCCATATTAGGTCAGCACAAGGTACAAAAGAATGGAAATGATACCATATGTATCAGGGCCTTCCTGCCGTGGGCCACTAAAATTTGGATCTCCGAACGGAGCGGTTCTTTTCGCGGAAAGATGACAAAAATCCACGAATCGGGTATCTTTGAGGCTTTTTTTGAGAATCGCGATCGTTTCGACTACTTCTTTGAAGTGACCAATGCTCATGACGAAGTTGTAAAAATTGAAGATCCCTACGGCTTTGGTCCATTGTTAACAGATTTTGATCTTCATTTGTGGGGAGAGGGTAATCATACCCATGCGTATAAGTTCATGGGTGCCCATAAGCGGGAAGTGAATGGGATAAAGGGTACTCATTTCGTCGTATCGGCTCCAAGTGCCGCCAGGGTGAGTGTTATTGGTAATTTTAACAATTGGGACGGACGTGTCCACATAATGCGGAAATACTACGACCAGGGATTGTGGGAAATTTTTATTCCCGGGGTAGATGAAGGTGCTCTTTATAAGTATGAGATAAAGAGTCCCTATGCCGATCTTCCTCTGATGAAAAGCGACCCCTTTGGATTTTATTCAGAGAAACGACCGCAAACCGCCTCAATCGTTTACGAGATGGATGGCTACAAATGGGGTGATGACACCTGGATGTCACAACGCAAGGAACATCAGGGGATGAGTGCGCCTGTCTCGGTTTATGAGGTCCATATGGGCTCGTGGCGCCGGCATGAAGACGGTTCCTTTCTGACATACCGGGAGTTGGCCAATGAACTCGTTTCGTACGTTAAGTCACTGGGATATACGCACATCGAATTAATGCCCGTAGCGGAACATCCGTACGATCCCTCCTGGGGTTACCAGCAGACCGGCTATTATGCGACGACCAGCCGGTTCGGTGAACCCAAAGACTTCATGTACTTTGTGGATACCTGCCACGAGAATGGCATTGGAGTGCTCATAGACTGGGTGCCTGGTCACTTCACCAAAGACGCCCACGGGTTGTTCCAGTTTGATGGCACTCATCTGTATGAGCACGCCGATCCCCGGCAAGGCGAACACCGCGACTGGGGAACAAGTATTTTTAATTACGGGAGGAGTGAGGTTCGCAACTTTTTGCTGGCCAACGCTATCTTTTGGCTGGATAAATTTCATATCGATGGCTTGCGTGTAGACGCTGTCGCTTCGATGCTTTACCTGGATTATTCGCGCGAGGATGGAGAGTGGATACCCAACAAGTACGGAGGGCGTGAAAATCTGGAGGCCATAGATTTCCTCAAACGCTTCAACGAGATTGCACACGAACAGTATCCTGGAATCGTAACTCTTGCAGAGGAATCCACAGCGTGGCCGATGGTCTCCCATCCGACCTACACGGGTGGCCTCGGGTTCGACTATAAATGGAACATGGGTTGGATGAATGATACGCTCAAGTACATGGAAGTAGACTCTATATTTCGTCGCTATCATCAAAATCAAATCACCTTTTCACTGATTTACGCGTTTACCGAACACTTTATTCTGCCCTTCTCTCATGATGAGGTCGTACATATGAAACGGTCGATGCTCGGTAAAATGCCCGGTGACGATTGGCAGAAATTTGCCAACCTTCGGTTGCTGTATACGTATATGTATATGCATCCTGGTAAGAAGCTGCTCTTCATGGGTGGGGAATTCGGTCAGTGGTCAGAATGGAATTGTATGTGGCAACTGGAATGGAACCTGCTGCAGTATGAACGTCACATTGGGTTGCAGGCCCTGGTCAGGGAGCTAAACGAATTGTATAAGAGTGAACCGAGCATGCATGAAGTCGATTATGAATGGAGCGGTTTCCAGTGGATTGATTTTTCCGATGCCGACCACAGTATTATCTCATTTATCCGATATGGAAAGAATAAAAATGATTTCGTGATTGGGATTTTTAATTTTACACCTGTTGTGCATGAAAATTATAATATCGGTGTACCATTAGAGGGACGTTATCGTGAAGTTTTCAACAGCGATGTTACCAAATATGGAGGCAGTAACATGTATAATTCTGAAATTGTAGGTCAAAATGGTGCCTGGCATAACCAACCATGTCATATTTCTGTTACATTACCCCCTCTTGCAGGTATCATCCTAAAACATGATGGTCAATAGCGCTTGGAGTTTAATCATATTTTATCACGTCACTAGTTTAATTTAAAATGCAGTTTCACAGATCAACGGGTACGCTCGTACATCCAACATCATTTCCTTCCGCTTATGGAATGGGTGACCTCGGGCCGGCAGCTTACCGGTTTATCGATTTTTTAGTAGATACCAATCAGTCAATTTGGCAAATACTTCCATTGGGACCAACGGGTTATGGTAATTCACCTTATGCGAGTTATTCTGCATTTGCCGGAAATCACTACCTCATCAGTCCTGAGCTTCTTGTGAAAAAAGGATTGCTCACCGATCAGGAAGTGCGTATGGAAACAATTCCGGCTACGGTCAAAGCGGATTATGATACCGCATTTCGGATCAAAGACCGGTTGCTTGGAATGGCTGCCGAGCGATTTAAAGAGAAGAACGATTCGCTCATGGCTGAACAATTTACCCACTTCCGGCAGGATAATCAGTGGTGGCTTCCCGATTATACGTTGTTCATGGCCTGTTCGGAACACTATGGCTATCGTCCGTGGAATCAATGGGAGGAAGGTCTGAGAAAACGGAAGAAAATGACTCTGGAAGACTACCGAAACAAGTTGACAGACCGCATAGCCTATCATGAATGGTGTCAGTTTGAATTTTTTCAGCAATGGCACGCGGTTCGGGAATATGCCAACGACCGGAATATTATTGTCATAGGTGATATCCCTATTTTTGTGGATCACAACAGTGCCGATGTCTGGTCACATTCAGAACTGTTTGAAGTGGATAAAGATGGGAACCGCATACTTGTTTCAGGGGTCCCGCCCGACTATTTCAGTGAGACGGGCCAACTCTGGGGAAATCCGCTTTATCGCTGGAAGGTCATGGAGAAAAATGGCTTTGAGTGGTGGGTAAAGCGATTTGAGCAGATGTTTTCGTTGTTTGATGCCATCAGGGTGGATCATTTTCGTGGTTTTGAGGCCTATTGGGAGGTTAAGGCTACGGAAAAGACAGCCATAAAGGGCCGTTGGGTAAAGGGGCCGCGAAATAAGCTTTTTGATACCATTCGCGAACGGCTTGGAGAGTTGCCAATTATTGCTGAGGATCTTGGGGTTCTGACCAAAGAGGTCATTGAGCTTCGTGATTCGTACAATTTCCCCGGTATGAAAATTCTCCAGTTTGCTTTTTCGGATAATGCAGCAAACAGTTTCCTTCCGCACAACTACAAAACAAGCAATTGTGTGATTTATACCGGAACCCACGACAATGATACAACCATCGGCTGGTATAACAAGGGTACCGATCTTGAAAAACACCACTCCAGGGAATACATGCAGGTAGACGGAACTAATATTGTGTGGGATATGATCCGATTAGGTATGCTATCGGTTGCCGATATGGCTATCTTCCCTCTGCAAGACTATATGAATCTGGATTCTGAGCATCGGATGAATTTCCCCGGCACGGCCAGCGGTAACTGGGAGTGGAGATATACGGAGGATATGTTGGCCGGTGTGGATCGAGAACATATACGTTATTTGATTAAATTATCAAATCGTGACGCCAAAAATGGCGATCAGGATGCAAATTTGGTGTCAATTCAGGCGGAAGGTGTGGATAATCTTTAAGTATTGGTTGTAAATTGTTACCTTTTTGCGATCATTTTCCAGCAAACTGTGTCTCATGGACTATAATTTGAAAAATCTACCTCATCGCTCGGTTAAGCCGAGAAACAACGGCGTTGTTATCGTGCTTGATAAAGGTAGCAGCATCCGGCAAGTAGAAGACTTTGTCGATACCTGTGCTTCATACACGGATATTGTAAAACTTGGTTGGGGAACCTCACAGGTTACCCCCCGGCTCAAAGAAAAAATTGCGGTGTATCACGAAGCAAACATACCCGTGTACTTCGGTGGTACTCTTTTTGAAGCGTATGTGCTCCGGGATCAACTTGAGGATTATTTGCGCCTGCTTGAAAGCTACAATATCGGCCATGTCGAAGTCTCTAACGGAACAATCTGGCTGTCGGAAGAGAAAAAACGCAAAATTATTTCAGAACTCAGTAAAAATTTTACGGTTCTGTCTGAAGTTGGCAGCAAAAATCCTAACGCCATAATCCCGCCTTACAAATGGGTCAAGATGATCAAGGCAGAGCTTGAAGCTGGTGCCTGGAAAATTATTTGTGAAGCCCGTGAGAGTGGGACAGTGGGGGTCTTTCGGCCCAACGGTGAAGTTCGCTCAGGGCTCGTGGACGAGATCGTGGATCAGATTCCAATAGACAGTCTTATTTTTGAGGCACCCCAGAAAGAGCAGCAGGTTTGGTTTATTAAAAAGTTTGGCGCAAACGTTAATTTAGGAAATATCTTACCTGCAGAAGTTATACCCTTGGAAACGCTACGACTCGGGTTGCGTAGTGATACGCTGTTTGAGTTCTTCTCACTGGATGAAGAGAATTCCGATTTCCGGCTCAATGCAGATGGAAATTCACCCGGGGAACAACATTGAATTTTTTTGAACAAAACGGATGGAAAGACGCATGAAAGTTCTCTATGCCGCTGCGGAGATTTCTCCGTTCGCAAGGTTGACCAACACGGCCGATCTATTACGTTTTTTACCGGCATCGCTTCAGGATAAGGGATTTGAAATTCGTATCCTGCTGCCAAAGTATGGTTCAATCAACGATCGAAGAAACAGACTGCATGAGGTTATAAGACTCTCTGGTATTGAAGTGCAGGTCGGGGATAAGACGGAAAGCATGCGTATTAAGGTAGCCAGTATACCCAATGCAAAATTACAGGTCTATTTTCTTGATAACGATACCTATTTCAAGCGCAAAGGACTCTTTACGGAACCTAAATCAGGAAAATTTTTCGAAGATAATGACGAACGTCTTGTCTTCTACAATAAAGGGGTGCTTGAAACCGTAAAGAAACTTGGCTGGCAACCCGACATTATTCACTGTCATGATTGGGCCGCTGGTTTTATTCCTGTGTTTCTGAAGCATACATTTAGTAACTACGAGATTTTCAAAAAGACAAAGGTGATATACAACCTTCATTCGCCACAACATCATGGTTTTTTTGATCCGAAAATCCTGGACTTAACGGGACTTGCGGATTCAGTCGATGTCGATAAGTTCACAACTGATGGCAAGGTCGACTTTGTGAAGGCTGGGTTACAGTATGCAGATTATGTCGTTACCGGGAATGAGATCAGGGATGAGTTTGATCATTACTTTGAAGAACTCAATATAACTCCGGTGAAGATCCAAGGTTCGCCCCAAGACATTTCTTCAAAATTTGCGGACTTTTACCGTAAAATTGGTGAGGAATAATAGGTTTTAATATCGCAATTCTGACACTATACATTTGGATTTTCTTGTGAACGTACACAAAGCGGCCCGACTGCCACTGGTGGTTGCAGTTCTTACTATCGGTACCTTATGGATAAGCGGTTGTAAAGATAATAACCTGGTTGGTGGAAATTTGGTACAACCGAATGCGGTAGTTCAGGTTGATACCATTCCACTGAAAAACCTGACTACGACAAAAATACCTGCCTATACCGGTGACCAGTCATCATTTTCAGTGGGTATGTACAAAGATCAGTTGTTTGGTACGGTTACAGCGACTGGCCTTATCCAACCTGCATTGGCTTCAGTAGGGGGGTTAGATACACTAACGGACGATAGTAAAATATCACTGGTTCTGTACATAAATAACGTATATGGTGATACGACCGCATCGGAGTCATATGATGTGGTTGAAGCATCGAGCCCATGGCGGGGCCGCGAGTGGATGTATAACGACACCCCGCCAATCAGTAATACCGTTGTCGGAAGTTTCACGGTTGGCGATATCAATTCACTGGTTGCTGATTCGTTGGGTGATGTCGACTCGGTAAGTGTTGCCCTAAATCAAAGTTGGGTGCAAAAGTACCGCCAGGCCTATTATAATGCAACAAGTCGTGATTCTTCCTATACATACACAATGCCTGGATTTGTTATTGTGCCTAAATCTGAGGGCAAGATACTTGCAGTGGATCCAAGTAACAGCCATTTATTTGTAGAAACGCCAAAGGATACGGCCAGATTTGTAATTAACGACTGGGCCTATAGCGTCACAAGAACTAACGTTCCGGCTGATACCGTGAATCATTTGCCAATGTATTCCACGTTTGAGTCTGTCCCAAAATTTGACATCACAGTGGGTACGAATGGCTCTCTTAGTATCAATGGGGTATCTCTCGGAACCAAGGCGATAGCCCGGGTTCAGATGATGTTGTATACTGATTCCACGAAAATGAGGAGCACACTGCCTGTAAATAACATTCGTCCTGCCGTAAGCAGTCTGTTGTTATACTATTTACACAGCGATAATATTCAGTTTGGTATATTAAATGGTCCGATATCAGGTGGCACAGCTTTTGAATCGGCTCCGGGGGTCTACACATTGGATCTAACTAGTCGTGTTAACAGTATTCTGACCGGTTCGGAAAATGCCGGAAGTTATTATCTTCTCCCACAATCTCATTCAGGTATAATTTACTCACTGCTGCTTAATAGCTCATCCGATTCATTAAGATCACCCAAACTTATCATCACCTCAGTAAAACCAACAAATCAGTGAAGTATTTTTCAATCATAGTGCTGATGCTGCTAGTGGCTTTTAGTGAGTCAACAGCGCAAAGTCTGTATAGCACAGGTTCTATTTATTCCTATTACGGTGTGGGAACCGTCACTGATTTTCGTGACCCGAATGCTGCAGCAATGGGAATGAATGGCGTTGGTTTGTCGATTAATGGTGCAAATCTGTCCAATCCCGCGTTATGGGGTTCAACGGTGCTCGCAACCGGAACCGGTGGTTTTGAAGTCAATACCATTACAAGCAGCAACAAGACCACCCATAGCTCCCGCTCGGTGATCGATGCAACCCACTTTCAACTGATTTTGCCTGTCGTTAAACAGAAGTTCGGAATTTCTGTGGCCCTGTACCCCATAACCCAAAGCAATTACGCTTATCAAAATACCGGGACTATTGACTCTGCAATCACGAATATTGGCAGTAATGTGACTTACCAGAATGTTTATACGGGAAGCGGCGGGTTGAATGCCCTTGAACTTGGGTTTGGGTGGAATATAGCCGGAAACCTGTCGATCGGATATGCTCCGTCAATCGTCTTCGGGAAATTGACAAACGATGTAGCAACAGCTTTTAATAGTTCTTATTATAATCCGACTCACTACAGTGTAAACACCACCAATATTGGAATGGGTAACAGGTTTGGGATATACTACCAAAAAAATGGTGTGTTTGATTCAAACGACCTGCTATCAATTGGTGCAACGGCGTCATTTCCGGTTATCTTGAGATCGAAAAAATCGGTAGAGGACTATATCAATTTGAATGGCTCAGAGGACAACCAAAACCGGAGTCTTTCAAACGGGCACATACGATTGCCATTACGGACGGGAGTCGGCCTTGGATACTGGATAAACGGTCACTGGATGGTGGGAGCCGAGGCATTATATCAAAAGTGGGGTGATTATCACGATATAAATTCCCAGCCTGTAAATTATTATACAAATCGCCTGAGGTTTGGCCTGGGTGGGCAATTTCTTCCCCAAAGATCGATTAATCCGACATTTTTTCAGTCCTTAATATATCGTGCCGGATTTTCATACGATACTGGTTATTTGAAACTTCAGGGACAAAACATATCTTCTATGCTATT
>DATFNI010000371.1:0-4991 GCA_035266485.1 Balneolales bacterium | reverse complement strand
CGGGCAATACCAATTTAAACTTGGACAGGTTGAGCAGGCCAGTGTGAGCTTTGGAAGCGTATTGAAGACATTGGATTATGCCCCCCCAACACCGGAAAGCGCAACCCTCAAACTGCGTTACTCTCAACTTATAGAAAAATTAAAACCACTTATTCTTCAATAATCATGCATAACGTCGATAAGTGATAAGAAAGAATTATATGTTTTTTGCATAACCATGAATTTGTAAACATTTTTTACCTAGTAGCATCAGTGAAAATGACTCCAGAATTACAGAATGAGGCTATTTCAAATCAACTGGCTGTGAGTATGAATGAAAGCGATAAAAACATTTTAATCGTTGAAGACTCACCTACCATGCGGCGCATCATTCATAACACGCTTAAACAACTGGGTTTCCGAAATGTAGTTTCGGCAGGCAATGGGGCCGAAGCTATAAAACAACTGGGACAAAATTCCATCGGCTTTATTATAACTGACTGGAATATGCCTGAAATGAACGGCCTTGAGTTTGTTACATGGGTAAGGAATAACGATCAATTCAAGGATCTCCCAATCCTCATGATTACTACCAGGGGCATGAAAGAACACGTAATTGAAGCTGTGAAAGCTGGCGTTAATAATTATATCGTCAAGCCCTTCACAACCGAGGTTCTGCAAGAGAAAATTGAAAAATTAATGATCTGATCCATGCCAGCCGAAAATTCACAAACCTCATTTCCTATATTCTCTGGTGATGAACATTATGAAGAGATACTGATTCGTATTCAGCATCTGAAAGAACTTTTTTCGCTTGGCGAAGAGATCATGCCGTTGCTTGAAGAATTGTTTCTTTTCTTCAATGATATGACACCCCTGCTGGGTCATGTATCTGACAAGCCTCTGATGCACCAGGGAATCATGCCCAATATCGCACGTATTCTGGAAGCTGCCATTGACCAAATGACCGACTCAACATTTCAAATTATGAGTCAGGTATCAGATATGCAGGAACGTACTGATGCATTGTTAACAGCGGGCTCAAAAGCGGAAGAGAATCCTGAAATTCTGAGAGATGAGCTAAAGCAGATTCGCAGGGATACCGACTCGATAACAAACGCATTGCAATTCCATGATATCGTCTCCCAAAAACTGATTCATGTGAAAAAGGTACTGGGTCAGGCACAATCCAAGCTGATTACGCTATTCGCCTGCATCAATAACCTGAGCCTCGCCGAAGACACCAAAAAATATCTACTCCATTCGCTGGGTGTTGAACCTGAAGAAATCAGTTATATTCTTAACTCCTTCATTACGGACAACGGTAAGCTCACCGCCGATCGCGAGTTTACCCCGGTTAATAACACGAACCCCGCACGGGATATGCGGCAGGACGAGATCGATAAGCTGTTCAAATAGTTTTTTGATCTCCTCCTGACCAGAGCCATAGTAATGGCATTCAAAAAAGTTTAAAAATCCGTCTGCGTCACATGCCCTGATCAGGAAGCTATGGACTCGCGAAACCTTCTGATTCATGTCTCGATTCGGTGATGATAATTTCATTCAGACCTGGAGACATATTTTCACCTGAGAGTCTGGTATCTGTATCTGAGTATTTTCCTGAATAAATGACCTCCATTGTCTGGGTTCTCCTCATCCTGCTAACTCTAACTCATTTTTCTCTAACGGATACGATGCGGACCAAGGGTAAATTATCCCTTTGTAGTATTACTAGTCGATTGTTGCAATGCATCGATTATACGTGCAGGAATATTTTCAAGATCCTCTACGTAATCTGCTGCGCCTATTTGAACAGCGTAGCCGGGCATACCGTAAACCACACACGTTCTCTGACTTTGTGCGATAGTTTTTCCCCCTGATTTTCTCAGGTTCAATAATCCAACCGCCCCGTCTTTACCCATCCCTGTCAGAAGGACGGACACGGTATTGGCTGCATCAAAGCGTGATATTGACTTAAACAACACATCAACAGATGGCCTGTGCTGATTTACAAGCGGACCCTGCCTGATTATGATCTCATACCCATCATCTACTTTCTGCAACATCAGATGATGATCCCCCGGAGCCACAAATGCCTTGCCTTGTTCTACTCTGTCTCCATCCCGGGCTTCCTTTACTTCCATAGCTGATATCTCGTTCAGCCTTTCTGCAAATGAACTTGTGAAATATGCAGGCATGTGCTGAACAATTAACACCGCAGGGCTATGTGCCGGCAACCGTTGCATAATATATTTGAGAGCCTCTGTACCACCAGTTGACGCACCTATTGCAACCAACTTCTTCCTTACTTCGGTCTCCGTTAGTGAAAAATCCGTCTCATCATCTGGAAAATCACTCTCCCTTAGTGACGGCTGCTGCAAATTGGATATTTTGATATGTGGTGCTTGTCGTATTGACCTGATCAGCTGCTGTAAGAAAGGTTCGATACTTTCAGCATCATTTGGCTTTAGCATTACCTCAACAGCACCGGCCTCCATAGCTTCCAGGGCATGGGGACTGTTGTTTTTCGTGACTGCGCTAAGGATGATCACCGGTTTAGGATAGTAACGCATAACCTTCCGAAGAAATGTTATACCGTCCATGCGCGGCATCTCCACATCCATCGTTATCACATCGGGATTAAGCCGAACCAGTTTATCTCTGGCTACATACGGATCTGAGGCCGTGGCCACGACCTCAATATCCGGATATCGGTTTAATTCCTCAGAGAGAAACTTCCGAAAAACAGCTGAATCGTCAACAATCAGTACTTTTTTCACTCAGTTGTTTTGTTAAGTGGATTACCTTTTATGGTAAGCCGATACTCGTAACGCACAACGCTTTTCATCACTGACAAAACCAACGTGCATTATCGGGGATTTGCTTTTGTATGTATCGATCTCTTTTCCCCGCAGAA
The DNA here is from genome assembly GCA_035266485.1 of Balneolales bacterium. Classification (GTDB taxonomy): domain Bacteria; phylum Bacteroidota; class Rhodothermia; order Balneolales; family DATFMH01; genus DATFNI01. The sequence continues at coordinate 2,095 of DATFNI010000371.1, read as the reverse complement.
AATGAGGAAGTGATAAGGAACGTTTCTTATCGGGATCAACTAATACCAAATATCTCCCGCCGATAACGTTGGTTGCTTCCAGTGCCATCGACTGAATTTGAGCGTCTGTGACTTCACCTTGTTCAGCTCCCAAAAAATTGGCTGCCATGCTATTCAGCATATTCCGGTCCCACTCGAAAAATAAGAAATCACCATTTCCGTAATCGATGCTCGTACAATAATACGCATTAAAAGATTCTATAAATTGTGTAGGAACCCCATTATCATCCATATCAGGAAAGATGAAAAACATCTCTGCCATGATTTCATGAAGCACCGATAAGAGTGTGGATTCATTCTTGAATATCATAGCCCAACGCCTTTAGAATATGATTCTTTATAACTTCAGGTCGGAAAGGTTTCGTGATATAGGTATAGGCACCGAGTTCCAGGGCATGATTAACAACCGAATCACGCCCTTCTATAGATACCACAATGATCGGAATCGACGCCAGCACCTCATCTTCTTTGAGGCTCTCGATTAATTCGATTCCGCCCATTTCCGGCATGTTAAGATCTGTTATGATCAGATCCACCCAGTGTTCACGTACTTGTTCCAATGCTTCAATGCCATTTCCGGCCTCGTACACTTCCCCTAAATCCACGCCGGATATTTGCACCGTCATTTTCATTACCTGGCGCATAATGGACATATCGTCGACTATTAAAATATTATATGCCATCCTTGTTACCTTATAGCCTTACCGGATATTACGATGGTTCTTCTTCATCGTCACAGACATTTATAGGTTATTAACTTTTCTTTGTTCACGTCCAGAGTGATGATACCGGTACTGACATCAACATTTACAGTTCGGTGAACATTACTTCCAACGTTCTCATGACTGATCAAGACTCCTTCTTTCCAAAGGAGTTTTCTCAATGCTAAGTAATTTCTTTTACCTATGTTAAAATAATCTTCCCTGTCAAAAACCTGGGCACCTCCAAATACACCGATGCACAAATCCCTTTTATTGGCACCGTATCTGTAGTGTTTACGAAACAACTCCGGGACCCCCGTATCGACATATTTAAAAGGGTTAAATGCGATAGACGATTTTGACATCTTTTCGATCCCAGAGTCCGGAAGCATCACATGCAAAAGACCGGCACGCCGCTGTTTTCTGTCGTATGTAACAACAGCCAGGCACGATCCCAGAGAATATGTTATCAATACATCACCGGGGTTATCACTCATTTTCATGTCGGATAAACCGACTATTTTCCGCTGATTCAAGTAATTACTTATCCGTTAGGTTATTCCGGTATACGGTTGGATTAACCAATTCAAAATCTTGCGTCGAGTTATACAAGCTTTCCGAGTGTCCTATAAAAAGATAGCCACCCGGCTTAATCACTTTTCTAATGTTCTCAAGCAGTTTGGCTTTGGATTCGGTATCAAAATAGATCATCACATTCCGGCAAAAGACAATATCGAATGATTCCGCCGTGGGCAATGAATCCATTAAATTGTGTCTGATAAACCTGATGTTTGAACCTAATTCCTTCTTAACCCTAATCATATTATGAAAAGATCCAATACCCTTTTGAAAATAATTTTTTTTGATATGGTATTGGAACCTGCCGATCACCTCGGCCGGGTAGATCCCACTCTCAGCGATGTCCAGAACAGTATGAGAGATATCAGAACCTAAAATTTCATAGGTTAAGTTTTCGATGTTGTGTTTTTTCTTAAATTCCTCCATTGTTATGGCTAAACTATATGCTTCCTCACCGGTTGAACAAGCCGCGCTCCATATTCTGAGGTTCTTTTCCTTACTTTTACTTTCATTTAACAGCTCGGGCAAAAGATGAAGCGAGAGATACTTGAAGTGGTTTATTTCACGGAAGAAAAAGGTATGATTAGTAGCAATTGCATCGTACACCGACTGAGCTATCGCCCCATTCTCATTGCTTCTGACAACGCGTATCAATGTAGATAAGTCGCTGATTTCCGGGGATCTTCTGACGAAACGCCCAAGCCTGTTCTGAACCATCGTTTTTTTAATGGGTGTCAGGCGTATCCCCATTTCCCGATAAACAAGATCCTGCAAGT
>DATFNI010000370.1:0-15048 GCA_035266485.1 Balneolales bacterium | reverse complement strand
TTCGAAATCAAGGATGACAAGCCATACAAGGTTAAACCCCAACATATCAATTTCGGGGTAGCAATTGATGTTCCTCAGAAGAACGGTGAGCGGCGGTTGCTGGTACCTAATATTAAAAAGGTCGACCGGATGAACTTCCGTGAGTTCATAACTGCCTATTCTGAACTCATCGACAAGGCCCGTAACGGGGGTCTGGAGGTAGATGATTTTCAAAATACGACCATCAGCATCACGAATCCCGGCACTATTGGTACTGTTTCATCCAACCCGCGGCTGATGCAGAATCAGGGTGCGATCATCGCAACCGGTGCCATGAACTACCCGGCCTCATTCCAGGCTATGTCGCAGTCGGTGCTCAACCATCTGGGCATCAGCAAGGAGATGACTATCACTTGTACCTACGATCACCGTATCATTCAGGGTGCTGAATCGGGTTCCTTCCTTGCCAAAGTGAATCGTCTTCTTTGTGGTGAAGAGGAATTTTATGATGATATCTTTGTCGATCTCAATATCCCGTACGATCCGATACCGTATGGAACAGACAACTATTCGGGAAGCCTGATAGACGGCGTAAGCAGTTCCCTGGAGGTTAAAAAGAAAGCCATTGCGGTGATGCAACTCATCAACATGTACCGCACACGCGGGCATGTACTGGCTGACCTCAATCCGCTGGAACACGGCCCCGGTCATAGTCCGGAGCTTGAGTTCAGCTATCACGGGTTAACCATCTGGGATCTCGACCGTGAGTTCTATTGCGGCGGATTGGGTGGCTATGAAAATGCCACGCTGCGTGACATTCTTTCTTTGCTGCGCAGGACTTATTGTGATCACATCGGTGCCGAATATATGCACCTGCTTGATCTTGAGGAACGGGACTGGCTTCGTGAGACGATGGAGTCGACGACCAACAACCCAAACCTGACGATCGATGAAAAAGGGAGAATCCTGCACAAGCTGAACCAGGCTGGAGCCTTTGAGCAGTTTTTGCAACGCAAGTACATAGGTCAAAAACGGTTCTCACTCGAAGGTGCAGAGACCCTTATCCCGATGCTCGACTTTCTCCTGGAAAATGCCGGGGAATTTGACGTAGAAAACGTTACGATGGGCATGGCTCACCGCGGCCGCCTGAATGTGCTCGTCAACACGATCGGCAAGACATATCGCAAGGTTTTCGCAGAGTTTGAAGGAAATATCGATCCTACCACTTTTCAGGGATCCGGTGATGTAAAATATCACCTTGGGACGAGTGGGGAGCATACCACCTCCCGAAATAAAAAGATCCGCATTGACCTGCTTTCGAATCCAAGCCACCTGGAAGCGGTAAACCCGGTGGCAGAAGGCTCTGCACGGGCAAAACAAGATCATCATTCTGATGCCTGGGATGGAGCACGCAAGAAGATTGTACCGGTACTCATCCACGGTGATGCGGCCTTCTCCGGTCAGGGTGTGGTTGCAGAAACCCTGAACATGTCGCAACTGCGCGGTTTTGGAACCGGGGGTACGATACACATCATCATCAATAATCAAATCGGATTTACAACACTTCCTGAAGACGGAAGATCCACTCAGTACACATCCGACCTCGCCAAGATGATCCTGGCCCCGATCTTCCACGTGAATGGCGATGACCCTGAGGCTGCTGTTCACTCCATGCGACTGGCTCTCGAATACCGGGAAAAATTTGGTAAGGACGTTGTGATTGACCTTGTCTGTTACCGTAAGTATGGTCATAACGAAGGTGATGAACCGGCATTCACTCAGCCTGGCCTCTATAAAGAGATCAAGGATCATCCCCCGGTACGAGATATCTATCTGAAAAATCTCATTCGCAAAAAAGACCTCTCAGAGGAAGAGGCCCAGCAGATTTTCAAAGAGTTCGATGACCTGCTTGAACAGGCTTTTGAAGAAGCGAAGAATGCTCCGGATCTCAAGATTACCGAGAAGCATCTCGACCGCAAGTCCACCCCACAAAGCGAACGGAGCAATCCACCAGATACGCGTTATCCGATCGATGATCTCAAGGATATCGGCAAGGCAATCCTGACGGTACCAAAAGATTTCGATGCAAATCCGAAGCTGCTGCGTATCCTTGCCAAGCGCCATGATGTCATCATGAATAATGAGAAAAAGATTGAATGGGGTTTTGCCGAAGCACTCGCATTCGGATCGTTGCTGAAAAGCGGCCACAATATCCGTCTGTCCGGACAGGATGTCGAGCGGGGAACATTCTCGCAACGCCATTCGGTGTTGCACGGAACCGAAACCTCTCAGAAGTTTGTCCCTCTTAATCATCTTGATGGAGAACAGGGACGGTTTTATGTGTACAACAGCCTTTTGAGTGAGTTTGCTGTCATCGGATTTGAGTACGGATACAGCTCGGCTGCCCTGGATGATTTAGTGATCTGGGAGGCTCAGTTTGGTGATTTCTCAAACGGCGGACAAGTGATCACGGACAACTTCATCTCGTCCGGAGAGGCCAAGTGGGGACAGAAAAATAACCTGGTGATGCTGTTGCCCCATGGTTATGAGGGTCAGGGACCGGAGCACTCTTCCGGACGCCTCGAACGGTTCCTCCAGCTTTGTGCCGAAGACAACCTTCAGGTAGCCGACTGTTCTACTCCAAGCCAGTATTTCCATATTCTGCGTCGACAGGCCTTGCAGGAAAAGAAGAAGCCTTTGATAGTTATAACACCAAAGAGCCTGTTGCGTCATCCATTGGCTGTCAACAGTGTAGAAGAACTGGCTAACGGCAAGTTCCATGAGTTGATTCCGGATGAGGAATTCAATGATCCGAAATCAACCAGGCGTCTGGTCTTATGTTCCGGCAAGGTTTACTACGACCTCTATAAATATCGGGAAGACGAAGGCATCAAGGACGTTCCCATTGCCCGGATTGAACAGTTCTACCCATTCCCGGACCGTGATGTCAGGAGGTTGTTCGAACAATTCAAAAATGTGAAGGAAATAGTATGGTGCCAAGAAGAACCGCGTAACCAGGGAGCCTGGCATTTCCTGCGTCACCTGATCGAAAAGGAATTGCAGGGCCATCAACAACTGATGTATGTGGGACGTCCGGCTTCTGCTGCCACGGCAACCGGATCCTCCAAGATCCATGCTGCGGAGCAACAGGAGCTGATAAAAAAAGCTTTTAAATAAAAGAGTAGACTTAGCACATCTACCCTGACGGGGTCTGAACCCCTGTCAGGGTAGATAATGTAAATAATTATTCATCGCAGCCCGCCGGGCATCCCCTTGCAGATGCGGCTGACAGCGTCGTGGCTATGGAGGCTCTCCATGTGGACGCACCGAACCACGAAATCACGGATGGCTTTGTTCTTATTGAGTTGTTCATATAGCAACCGCGCAGCATCTTCCACAAATTTCTGATAGGCACCGTTCATCTCGGCAAACGCCTGTTCATCTTCACGTTTTACCATCACCTGGGTCTCGGTCTTTAAGGCTTCCCGGGCCGATTCAACGAGAGATTCGATACTAAGCTCGTCATTCAACTCAACCGTTATTGATGCTTCGCTGCGCTGGCTATGCGGTATAGCCGCCACTCCCCTTGTCTCGCGGGCGTGTTCAGCCAATTCGAACGAACAGGGACACGCACTGCTATATTCAAAACCAAGATGAATAAACTGGCGAACGTTGCCTTTTTGATCCATCTGCGCTTCAAGGGATACACTGTAATACTGATATCCTTGTAAATCCGAACGAAGACTATCTTGTATCATGGGATAGTTAAAACTCATCTGGATGTAACTGTTCTGGCTCTCCAGTTCATCCCTATACCGTTTAAGTACATAAGGCAACACATCAACAGAAAACACCTCATCCTTGAACTCATAAAAGGTACGAAGCAGCCTGCTCATGTTGATCCCCTTTTTCCCGGCATCCAGGCTTACATAGGCATCAACAGATGTTTCGAGCGTTATCTTGTCACCTGATCCCGTCTGATAGGTCAGTGGCAATTTAAACCCGGATATTCCAACCTGCTGAATAGGCACATTTGATCCCTCGATCAAGCTCGAGGGGCCGTTTTGAACATCCGGCAGTGATTGCCTGTACTCCGGCGTCACCGTAAATGTTGGATCGTAATAGCGTTTAATTCCAGTTTCCGTAATCATAAGTATTTCTTTGAGTTCCTTACAGTTATATAATAAAACTCAGGGTTTTCAAATTCGCAACATTTGATTTTGTACTTTCTGAATGATGCATAGTTAGCTGACGGTTTTTAAACATACGTTCTTACCCCGCCATTCACTTATCGGTATGTATATCTGCGGTACAAAATTATCAAAAATGAGTTTTGTTGGATTAGGCATTGAGCAATGATCAAACACCCGTTATGTATACCTAATACGAGATCAACTGCCGCCGATTCAACCTGACAGATAAAACGCCTTGGTCTTATATCTCATTACTCAGTTTTACCACTAATTTGATGTCCCAATCCTTTACTCGAATGTTTAGTAACAACAACGGTAAATTTGTTACGGTTCCCAGCATTTTACTGTAACAAAATTATTATCACAGGAAACACATAATTCAATATTGAGAAAACAAATTGATCACCCAGGCTAATCCATCGTTTATGATAAAACGTAGTAATTTTCTGCTAATTATACAGATATGTAATATAACAAAAAGGCTCCGCAATCAAGCAGAGCCCTTTTAGCCTTCTTTCTTTCGTTTTATCAACGAAAGCATTTGAGAAGCGTTATCCTATAAACCATTGATTTATATCCGATGTAATGCCTGCAGATATAGTCTTTGTTTTCCCGGTTATGTCAGTGCCGAAGTGCCAGCGTTGATTTGATTTTCTCTTTATTTAATAATAGAACGGTTTTGCAAAGCCTTCTAATAATTTCGAGCAGCAGTAATTACCCACAAAAAAAAGGCATGGTTCCATTACTGATTTACTCAGAAACTACCACGCCTTCTTATTGTAAATGTTACTTGAATGTTAAACTTACATGACTATAAATTTAACGGAATGTTAAGATCTTGACTCCGTTTTATTCTTCTCGGGTGGAACGGACAGAATCGGTATCGTCTTGTTCTTCGGTATCATTCTTCTCCTCTTTATTTGCTTCAGGTTTAGATATCAGACCCTTCTTTTTGGAGGTTTTGGCTGATGAATCTACCTGATTTTCCCCGTCCGGATTTTGCTGATTCAATACCTCTTCATCTTGCGGCTCTTCCTCTTCAACTTGTTTTCCATCTTTTTGAGAAGTGCCATTCTTGAGATTGCTAAGTTCACGCGCATCTTCAAGGCTGATTGGATAGTTACCATGCGGACGCTCGCCAAGAAGCTCGAGCAGATCGTGGGCCCCAAGAACTTCCTTTTCAAGCAGCGTTTGAGCCATTTTTTCCAGATTTTCGCGGTGCTTGATCAGCATGTCACGCGTACGTTTATGACTGTTGTCGATGATAGTACGTACTGCATCATCAATCCTTTGCGCCGTTCGTTCTGAATACCGCTTGTTAAAACCGAAACTTCCTTCCGGGTTCTTCGAATCCTGATAAGATACATAGCCAAGCTCTTCACTCATACCATAGACGGCTACCATAGAGAAAGCCATCGACGTCACCCGTTCCAGATCGTTTTGAGCTCCCGTCGAGATCTTTCCAAAAATGATCTCTTCGGCAACCCGGCCACCCAGCAGCGCTGCAATTTTGTCATTCAGTTCCTCACGGGTCATAAGGAAACGATCCTCAAGTGGTGTCTGAAGTGTGTACCCAAGCGCCGCTAATCCGCGCGGCACGATACTAACCTTAAGCACCGGGTCAGTATGTTCGAGGAACCAACTGACGATGGCATGTCCCGACTCGTGGTAGGCCACAATCTTTCGCTCGTCGGCACTGATAAGCTTATTTTTCTTCTCCAGTCCGGCAATGACGCGTTCTATTGCATCCTGGAAGTCGATCATCTGTACTTTATCTTTATTGCGCCGGGCGGCAAGCAGGGCAGCTTCGTTTGCAAGATTCGCCAGTTCTGCACCGGCAAAACCAGGGGTCTGAGAAGCCAGCAGTCTTAGATCGACATCATTGGACAGTTTAAGTTTCTTTGTGTGTACTTCGAGCACCTCAATACGACCATTCAGATCCGGTTTATCAATCAGGATTTGACGGTCGAAACGACCCGGGCGCATAAGAGCCGAGTCCAATACATCCGGCCGGTTAGTCGCTGCCATGATAATAACACCTTTCTCAGTGTTAAAACCGTCCATCTCAGCAAGCAACTGGTTCAGCGTGTTCTCGCGCTCATCATTCGAACCCATCATCTGCCCACGGCCACGGCTGCGGCCGATGGCGTCAATTTCATCGATAAAGATGATACAAGGTGCTTTTTCCTTGGCTTGTTTGAACAGGTCCCTGACACGCGCGGCACCGACACCGACGAACATTTCCACAAAGTCCGAACCACTGAGACTAAAGAACGGCACATCCGCTTCTCCGGCAGTAGCTTTGGCCAACAGTGTTTTACCGGTCCCCGGAGGTCCGACAAGAATAACCCCCTTGGGAATCGCACCACCCAGTCGCGTAAATTTCTTTGGATTTTTGAGGAACTCTACAACTTCTTCAACCTCTTCCTTGGCCTCTTCCAATCCTGCCACATCCTTAAATGTGACCTTGCTCTCGGTTTGTTTGTCGTAGAGCATTGCCCGGTTCTTGCCGATATTAAGCACCTGCTGCCCCGGGTTCATTCGCTTAAATATGAATATCCAGAAAGCAACGATCAGTATGATGGGCAAGATCCAGGTCATCAGACCTCCGAACCAATTATCTTCTACTTTGGCATCGTAGGACACATTGTGCTTATCAAGGATCGGACGGATGTCATCTCCCTTGATCATCGTCGTGGTGAAATTCCTGTTAGACGAGCTGTTATCCATCTGCCAGATGGTATTGTCGCTTTTAGGTACCTTAACCTCACCTTTCTGGACGGCTTCTTTCGTAAAAGTACCCTCTATATACTGGCTGTTCTTAATGACTACATGTTCAACATAGCCTTTCTTCACATCATTGAGAAACTGGCTGTATTCTATGCGATTGGGGTTTCCCGGAGATATGAAATAGAACTGTATAGCCAACAGTATCAGAAGAAGAACGACATAGATCCATATTGGAAAACGCGGACCCTTGTTCCCCTTCATGTTATTTCTAAGATTCGGCTTTGAATTATTTACAGGCATTAAGTTGTCGTTTTAATGTAAGAAATCGATTTTCCTGCCTCCGAGGTGCTTTCATTTCCCTCACCAAGTTGGCTTCACAGGTAAATTATTGATGTTGAAATAATCTTTGTTTTATAAACGCTTCGCTCAGTTTATTATTGGTTTAGCCATTCAGAAACAAGAGAAAACCGGAATATACGAATTAAGCGCGTGAATTGGTTTTTTATGTCAGTCCTCATCAGGTGCAATTAACGGATTCAATGTATATTCGTTACCCGAAAAAGTCTGAACCACGCAACCCTCTTCTTCTGGAACAACTTTCCCTATGATGGTAACATCGACTGACTTGTTCATTAACCGGTTAACATCCTCCTCCGGCAGAGTAAAAAGAAGCTCATAATCTTCGCCGCCGTATAGAGCGTAACGATATATATCCTCACCGAGTTCATCCGCCACTTTTCTGGAATGCAAGCTCACCGGCAGAGTCGCCTCGTAAAGGCGCCCACCAAGTTTCGACGATTTCAGCAAAGCACCCAGATCATGAGAGATCCCCTGGCTCAAATCTGTCATCGACGTAGGAATAATCTTTTCAGCTTCCAAAGTCTCTATAAGATCACGCCGTGCCACTGGCAGTAACTGCCTCCTCACCACATTCTCATAGGCACTTAAATCCGGATGAAACGTATCTTCACCGGAATCAACCCATTTCTTCTTTTCCCGTAGTAATATTTTAAGCCCCGCAAGAGCCCCGCCAAGTTCCCCGGAGACACAGATCGCATCATCAATATTGGCACCTGACCTATAAACGACGCGCTCTTTTTTAACCCTGCCGTAAGCCGTGATCTGGATCATTGCCGATCCCCGGCTGGCTGTGATGTCTCCTCCGGCTACTTGAATCTTGTAATCTTTGGATGCGTGATTTATGCCATCATATAATTCCATAATCATCTCTTTCGAGACTCTGTTTGGAATGGCAACATGAACGAGCAATAGTGCTGGCATGGCATTCATTGCCAGTACGTCACTGATCACGGCAGATACTATTTTGAAGCCGAGATGCCGGAGCGGCGTATAGGTGAGATCAAAATCAACGCTTTCGACGAAGCTCTCACCCGTAAGGACGATGGCAAAGGGTCCTCCGCCATCGATAACAGCGGCATCGTCGCCGATACCCCTGATAAGATCCGGATGATGATATCCTGATAGCTGTTTCAGTTCGTTGATCAGAGAATCCCGACCGATTGATTCAATGGGTGTAAATGAATTTTCTGGCATTAATTATTCGGATTAACAACAAAAAAGGCAGTCCCGGTATCCGGGATTGCCTTTTAAAAGTAATGGTAGAAATTGGGAGTTGAAAATGAACTACATCCGTGGTTTGGCCGAGTAGTTGATGCGCAGGGTACCTGCTTTGCGCAGCTTTTGTTGCACATCATAAACAACACCCATTTCAGAAGTCTTGTCAACACGCAATGATACGATTAACTTCGGTTGAGCCATCAGCTTGTCATACATGAGACGCGGGATAACATCCATGTTATCGATAAGTGCATCGTCAATCTGAACAGCTGTTTGGCCTTGGTTTTTGCCGGATTTCTCAGGTCCAATAAAAATGTAACTTACGAGACGTTTCTGCTCGATCTTTTCTATGTTTTTAGCATGAGCAAAACGAACCTGCACTTTCAGAGTGGTCGTTCGCATAACCGTTGTAACCATAAAGAAGATAAGCAGGATGAAGATGATATCCGGCATGGAAGCCATCGGTATCTCGATCTTCGCCCGTGATTTTTTCTTAAATTCAGCCATAGATTTATTGTTCTTTAGCTATTGCTATTACCTTTATCCGGCTCTGCCTCAGATATCTTCTCCGGATATGCTTTTTTTATAGATTCCTGTCTTTTCCCATCATTGGGTAAGGCCTCGAACGGAACACCGTACTCTTGCCTGCTCAGATTATCACGGAGTTGATTATAGGCTCCTTTCACCCCATCCATCACATGAACAAAGATATCATACGGGGTCTGTCGATCGCTTTTAATGGATACGACTGCTTTATCCGGCGATTCCGATAGATTCGGGTCCTTACCATGGTTATCTACAAAATCCATCACCGTCTGCTTGATATCAGGGATATTGGTTGGTTTATCATTAATCAGCACACTTCCATCATGACGAACAAGAATCTTCAACATATTCCGCTCTTTAATCGGAGGCGGCTGTTGATTTTTCTGTGGCATGGGTGGGAGGACAAGACCAATCCCGGTATCCACATCAATCGTAGTGGTGACCAGAAAGAAGATCAGCAGCAAGAACGCGATATCAGCTAGTGATGAAGCCGGGATTTCCCCTTCTTCGCGTTGTCTTTTCTTTAGAAGCATAGGTTCTCGTCAGTTTATCAAAAATTGAAAAGATTCCGGAAGCCGGATACTACAATGAATATGAGCATGAGCGCCAACATCATTAACATTGTAATAATACCAGCACGTATAGCGTCATCAGCAATGGCAAGGCTGACAAGAAATATTACAAATGGGATCGCCATATATATGACTTTCGATAGCTCAACTTTTCCGTTGATGATACTTTTGACCCCGAATGCAATTACAACCACAATACCGATAGCTATTAAGGCTATAGTGACTCCAATTGAAATAGGTACCATAATAAGTGCTTTTTAATAACAAGTGGTAGACTTAGTGTTGGGGATCCGGTTTAACTGCCGGTCCCCATTAAGATCAATTCATATCGATGATCAACCGTTGACCGGTTTGCCTGCTTTCAAATTGGCAATGGAATCAACAAGAACGATTGAACTTTCTTCCATATCAACTACAAGACGGTCAATTTTTGACACGCAGTAGTTATAGCCAACCTGAAGAATAATAGCACCGATAAGACCACCAACTGTCGTTAAAAGAGCCACCTTGATACCACCGGCAACCAAGCTTGGGGAAATGTCACCAGCTTTTTGGATAGCATCAAATGCCTGAACCATCCCGACAACTGTTCCAAGGAATCCGAACAGAGGTGCCAGTGAAATGAATAGTGCTAACCATACCAAACCACGTTCCAGAAAACTCATCTCAATGGAACCGTATGAAGAGATAGCTTTTTCAGCAGCTTCGATTCCTTCATCAGCTCGCATAAGGCCAGCCTGAAATACTGAGGCAACTGGTCCGCGGGTACGGGAACAGAGCTCTTCTGCTTCCTGAATTCCACCGGTTTCGAGGGTTTCTTTTACGTCCGAGATAAATTGACGGGTATTGATATCAGCACGGTTAAGTGAAATTACACGTTCCAGGAAGATAGCTAGTCCGAATACCAGACATGCCAACACTGGCCACATGAAATCACCACCATCATTGAATTCCTTTACAAGGACGTTAAAGATTCCGCTATTTGCTCCACCGGCTTGCAGCAGGAATACAACAACAAACGACAAGGTCATAGATTTACTCCGATTGTTCGTTATTTGATTACAACCTTTATTAAAGTTTGAAAATGATAGATTATTTTGATTTAAATGTCAAAGCTCAAAAATGTAACTTCTCGTAAAATGTTTACACAAAAGGGCTACCATTCTACCATTTTCACACCAAGAAGCGGTTACAAGCTATAATAGTTAACATTATTATAGCTTCACTCAAAACACGGCTCGCATTGTGAACCTTAAAGTTTGAACAGGCGACCCGCTCCTATCTGTACGGCCATCATATTCGAGTTCAGCCCTTAAAAGACTGTTGATGGCAAAATTCGCCTGCACTTGCCAAAGTAATGATTTTCCGGCACCCGCGCCATCGGTTAGTTCAAATAATCCCAGACTTTCTGATTCTCCCTTCAAATTATAGGACCTAAACTCAAGTCTGGTAAATAACTGCCATTTTGTCAACCAATACGCCCTGTTCTCAACGGCAATATTTATTCCCGTCAGACGCACAGGGCTGGATGGAAACAAATCTTGTTTTCTAATCAATGCCGTAGATAAAGTTGTATTATCCGTCTCCGAAAAAGGAAAGGTAAATGATGGACGTAACTCAAACCCCTTGATATCATAATTTCGACTGTACAAATTTTCACTGTTACGGCGATTGCGTATCACCAGGAATTCATTTTCTATGGTTATTCCGCCTTTAAAGCGATAGCGGCCGTACGCTCTTATATTGCGCTCGAACTGTTTGTCGAGTCCGATGGTCTGACGGTCCTGATGGCGGTTCTGATCAATCGACAGTTGAATGGTATAATTCGGGCTGTCCGGAAAAATGTCGAGTTCCTGGCGCCAGCTTATTTGCTCATTTATCGTTGTTGTATCATTGCCGAATTTCGATAATCTCATCAGATAGATATCAGAAAGATGATTGGTCCTGCTTGTTTCCAGAATATCGAATCGGGAATTGATGGAAATATTCGAGAGTACCTTATGTAACAATGAATTTGGATCTCCGTGCTTAGATAACCAGCGTTCCGGCTCTATACGATGACTTAAGCGCGTCTGCAAAGAGATAACCGGGAAAAGACGATCGGTTGGCACGTACTGAAGCGCATAGGTGCCTTCATTGGGCAATTGTTCAGGGAAAAATTCATCTATCTGCTGAATACCGTCCCCATTCAGATCCTTCCACACGTACTGTCCCAGTTGCGGGCCAACATTCACATACGTTTCCTGCAGCAACGCCTTCTGCTGGGTGGTAACTTCATAATAAAACCGACCGTCAATGGCTCTGTCCCACGGTCTGTAATTCGTCAGCGATCGTACATATACCCCCCGTGAATTGGTTTCCTGATTCTGCTGTTGAAACAGAGGGGTGACATTCCTTCGACGGAAAGAAATCTCATTACTGGTCTGAAAAGCATTCCCGGGCTGCCAGTCCAGACCAATTTCCTGGATATAAGCATCCGATTCTTTGTGCAAGGATTTCCCGGAAGGTAACTCATCGCGCCGGTAGCTGTATTGGTATCTCAATTGGAATTTACTACCCAAAGAATACTGGATACCGGGTCCCAGCTTATAAAATCGAAGTGCTGTTGAAGCAAGAGAATCCGTTCCTGTAACCCGCTGAAGACGTGACTCATGCTCCCAGTCAAACAACGGGGCAATGGTACCTATGCCGGTTTTGATCCCATAATTCAAGCTTCCCTGCTGCCGGAACCAGTCGCCATGCTGGTGCAACAGGGAGTCCGTGCTGACAATATGCTCCAGGTGATAATCCAGTGAGGGCAATCCTTTCTCCTTACTGGATATGTTCACCTCCTGCCGTGCGCCATTAAAATCAAGCCGATTGATCCAGCCGGCCCCAAACTGCAGGGATGTTTGCTTTCCCGGCATCCAGGTCAGGTTCGACTCCGTGGCTCTCTCCTGTGTCTGCCGGTCGCTGACAATATTCCATTTTCGATCAAACTCCACAGGTTTGGTCCGGTCAAAATAGACGAATCGTTTTCCATTATACCACTGATCCGCATTGAAATGAATCAGACCGATACCTGTCGTAATGCTATCCGTCTGTATCCCAACTTTGTATGCGTTATCAAAATTATTCTGATTCCCGATCGTAGAAAACCGGTTTTGGTCAAACTGGCTTCCGGCCCATTCTCCCGACAGCCGGATGTGCTTCGTTAACCTATAGTTCGATCGCAGGGTGACCATTGTATGAGCCGTGGGCGGAGTGATCGTACGCAAGGTGTCATAGTCGCCCTGTCCCTGACCAACCCACTCATAAACAATCCCGTTCTGTGCCTGGCCGACTCTCTGATATGATCCACTGCCTGACGGAACCGAACTAAACCGGATCGAATATATATTTTGAGGTCCACCCGGTATGTTTTTGTAATAGGTGAATTGCTGACCATCGATGAGAGTATCCAGCCGGGTATATTTCACATTATTAGGGTCAATCCCCCCCCCAACCGAATCAACACCACTGACCTGCGCCGGCTGGTTTCCCGATTTTCGCAAGGCTGCAATATCGGATGGCGATAGGGATAACTGACTATTGGGATTATCACTATCCGCCTCACGAATAACGCCGGCAGCAATTTCCAGTTTACCCTTCAGAAAATGGTGATCGCTTATTTCCCCGCCCAGCACGGAACGGCTATACTGCTGATTGAGATATTGAAAATCGACGGTAATCCGCGACTTTGAGGTAATGATTCTCCTGTTTGTGAATTGAATTTCTCCCAGGCTGTAATCAATCGTATAGTCGTTTTGTTCACCGCGGTGCATCAACATGCCATCCACATACACCTTTTCGGTACCTGCAAGTATGATGATAAATGGTTCACCGTTAGCGCCTGTCAGCCTGTATGGGCCCTGGTCACCATCACGCCCCAGAAACTTTTGCTCACGGTAGGTACCCCGCTCAGCTGTTGCAAAAACGCTGAAACTACCCCCTTTATAGTTTCCCCCTCCCTCCGCACCCTGAAGCCGCCTGTCGAGTCTCGCAAACGAACTGTTATTGAACGTTACATCGATATCGCCAAGCTGCACGTGCGCATGCGGACTTTGTAAGCGAATATAGACGCGGTCGAACTGTTTCAGATTCTGAGTTGTACCCTCCGGCTGAATGGGCGTGTTACGATCTGTCAATGCCGCGATAAGCGACAAGTTGTCGGTAAGCTGACCGTTTAAATTCAGTTGCAGTCCGCTCTCAAGAGATGCATCCTGATTTGTGCCAATCGTGATTCCTCTTGTAAAACTCCCGCTCTTCTGTATTCGGGCATTCCCGAACAGGTTTTCCTCAGTAAAAACACTCTGCGACACACTGATGGATCCGCGAGACGTATCAGACTGAAACTGATGGAGTTGTGCGCTGTCTGGCGGAACAAGTTTGTGCCTGTAAAAAATGGATCTCACTCCAAACGGAAAAACACGGTATTTCACTACCACCGTATCGAGAGGAAAATGGATACCGGATGAGTCGATGAAAGAAAGGGTTCCTTCTTTGGGATGAAACTGCCAGTACTTACCCGAAAGCGTATCAGAATGCAGCAGAACGGTTACGGGTCCTGTCACCCAGTAATCCAGAAAATAAGTTGTATCAGGTTGCGCATGCCGAAACTCTCTTCGCACGGGGACAGACGACTGCGCTGCCGCAACGACAGGGATACAAATAGCTACAAAAAGGCCGACAGCCACATGACGCGCGTTCACGATACAAAGCTTGAGTACTTAAAGTGCCTAAAGTACTTAGGAGTACTTAGAGTTGGAAGCGGGTTCATGATAATATTGACATTCAACGGCCAATCGATAGTCATCCGCGGCCACAAAATAATAACCATCGGGTGGTTACCGAATGGCTCTCAATCCAATCCGGGCGCTAAGTACTCAAAGTTATATTTGCTATCCCTCCTGATTATTTTCTGAAAATAGTTTCAACCCGCGGTCCAGAAACTTTATAAAAGCCTTCGGTTCCGTATAACCGGAAATCATATTGATCAGATGTCCGTTCTGGGGGTCGATGATTGCATAGGTAGGCAAAGCAACCGTCCCGGTCAGGTTAAACTGATACAACTGATTTTTGGGGCCGTCGGTGCCGTCGTCAGTGTATAATCGCACAAGACGGAACTTTTGGAATCGTTGTTTCACCTGATTAAGCGAAAAGACGTTGGATTCCATCGCCCTGCAGTTCGTACATGTATAACCGGTGAAATCAATAAAAACAGGCTCCCTTTTTTCAGCCGCCGCTTTTCTGGCGGTATCCAGATTCGATGCCCAGTCTCCATCCGGATTGTCGGCCGTGCTGCCGTGTGAATTCTGTGCAATGGTTGCAACAACACTCACATCGGTCGCTTTCTTCGGGGGCAGCCAGGCATCCCAGATGCCCAATGACGCACCCAGCAGTCCCGGAACCAGGTAGAGACTAAATGCCAG
>DATFNI010000369.1:0-11590 GCA_035266485.1 Balneolales bacterium | reverse complement strand
CTCGCATCGCAGAAAATGAACAAAGAAATATTTTTATAAAATGAATTCTACAACGTCATATAGATTTAAATCACATCTTTCACAGATTCTATTGTAATCTTAACGACGTTTTCAAATGATCCTTTTTACTTTCCGTGATTCGTTGTAGCAATTTTCAATGCATCCTTTTTTAAGAAATATTTATCAATCATACAGAGGCTTTTCCAAAAGCCCAACGGCTAAAAAGCTTTTCTATTGGCTTCGAAAATTGTTCCTGGCAGGGGTTTTTATTTTTCTTGTTTATCAACTCTGGCAAATTGGGTGGGAGAAAGTTCTAAAATCACTCCCCACCGACCCGGTCTTCTATCTGCTTTACATTCCTATTTTTTTTCTACTCCCGGGGTCAGAAATATTTATCTACCGAATACTATGGAAGACGCGCTTCCGGGATATCTTTCCGGTTCTTTTGGTCAAGAAAGTGTACAATAGCGACGTCGTAGGATATTCAGGGGAGGTCTTTCTCTTCAACTGGGCAAATCGTTCACTCGAAAAACAAAACATCGATCTACTCCGGGATATAAAAGACAATAATGTTATTTCGTCGATTGTGTCCACATTAGTTACTCTAATTGTTTTATTACTTTTTTTTAAAACAAATCCAGAAACATTCAACAGATGGTTTCAGAAAATACCGAATAATGAACTATGGTATATCCTTTTATCATTAGCAATACTTTCTTTCCTGATCTATAAATTCAGAAAATATCTTGTATCGCTACCGTTAAATAGATCACTTGAGATTTCTTCTATACATTTTGGCCGTCATTGTCTGGGATTTTTTCTACAAGTATATCAATGGCATATCGTTTTACCCAATGTACCGATGTATATATGGTTTACTTTCATTGCCGTTCAGCTTGTTATGACCCGGCTCCCTTTTCTTCCAAATGTTGATCTTATCTTTTTAAGCTTAAGCATAAAACTGACTCAGGTAATGGGAGCACCTTTAGCAGCCATAACTGCCATCATGACCATAAATAGCGTAATGGGAAAAGCCCTGCATTTGTCTATTTATTCGTATTTCCAGATTTTTTCCACCAAAAAGATGGAATTGGAAACTGTTGATCCAACTTCTCAAAATACTTCCATCTTAGAATCACTTTCTGAAACAATGGATAATAAATGACTTCATTTATTTCTTAGACTTCCCAGCCATTGCATGTTCGGTAAGTCGTTCAGAACAGCAAAACAGTATCCAGTTTTTACTTTTAGATCACTCGCTACTGCTTTCATTTGCAGATTTTGCCGTGCTAATATTGGTATTTGCCGTTATCCTGCGCCATACTTTTTGTGCAAAACTTTCAAATGGGACCTTTTCGTGCTTCCAGCCGAAATGCAGACTAAATGGGGTTACCCACGTGTGATCATTCATTCCCGGAAATAAATGCATGGATCGACTAATGAAATTTCTGATCTTATCAGACTTAATTCCCCTCAAGTCATTCATGAGTTGACTGTTATAATACAGGTAATGCACATCGCGAAACTCAGGATCAAATCTTACATATGATCTAATAAAATCTAATTGAGGACTTCTGCTGCCCTGATACCACGGGATTACCGGCAAACTTAACCGGGACATGGCCATTGCAAAACCCCACTCGTCACTCTCTTCCGTTGATCCATCCGGCAGAATACGTGACCTGAAATGAGTATCATCCTTACTCTGCATATACATATTTGCCAGTTCACAGACAGACTTTGCTGTGTCAAAGTTTCCGGCATAAATCATTCCCGACTGAACCCGGCTCAGATAAGTCAGCCCAAACCGTTTTAATGTCTTTCTGCGCCTGTTTAACAAAACATCCGACAACACCCGAAAATCTTTATGACTGCCGAAAAAGATGTCTGATTTGAGATGGCCTGTTATAGTAAATGAGTATGTAGAAAAAGATTTCCAGAGTTCGTCAGGATTTTTACACCAGATGATATCGCTATCCAGAAACAGGTTCGCCCCAAAGGGCATATATTTTTCAACGTTATGCTTGAATCCGATAATGGATCTGTGCGCCGGACCTAGCGGTTCGACGACATCAAACCAACTCAAAAGATTGTGCTCTCTCAAAATCGACTCGTGATGTTGATCGCAAAATAATGCAATCTGACGTTTCTGGTCATGTCTGCGCAAGCTATAAACCGACGCAAGGACATGCTTTAAATAGTCAATCTTTCCATAAGAATTGTACACATAACCTTCCGTTGATCTATTCTGAGCACTATCAGACAATGATATACTTCTCATCTTTTAATCCCACTTAAGAATTACTATTTCATAGGAATTTGTATTAATCAATTTGCGCGAATAATACAGGATGCGCACAACCATAAGCACACAAGATTTGAGTTGTTTCATAGTTCCAACCAACAGTTTCCGTACTCTGATTTTCGGAATTTCAACAGAATTAAACTAATAAAAAATAACAGAAAGCATTAAGATAATGGTAGCTGAAATGGCAATCCCTTTCAAATTATTCAGCTGTCGCTCCGTCTTTAATCCATTGTACCAGTGTATCAATCTCAGCCATACTTAACGGCGTCATGCCGTAGCAGTCATTATAATGGCGACAATGTCCAAAACCACATAAGGCAATTTTTTAAAAAAAGCCCATGTATATAGTTTATCATTCAATTGTTTAACATTTAACTATAAAGTATTTGCATCGAATTTACACCATATACCCGATTCTGATTTTTAATGGAAATAGTCAACTGAATTGTACGTCGTGACAGTCGTAATGAAATGAGATACCTACTTGACCAACACACCGAAAAAAACGGATTTTTTTTGAAATTAGTACGATATAAAAATTGAATGCAATACTTCTTAGAGGTGCTTATTAAATAATAATCAATTCTTTATACCTTATTCAGATAAGGTATAAATTATTATTTCTAATGATTATGTAGAAATCATGTAGAATATTACATGTTTTCTTTATATAGATTACAATCAACTGACCGGATACTCTCCTCTACTCCCCTTACCGTTAACAACCAAAACAGGGGATCACTGAATCCCACCAGGAATTTGAATCGAAAATTATCCCTCATCGTTTTTATGAACGGAATTTATAAGGGTGCCTAATGGGACAATATGGGGATATTTTTGTAAGTATAGTAGAATCATATATAAAAGTGCTTTTATATATGTAAATTATAGACTTAAATCACTAATCATAAACATCTGACAAGCGATAAATTATTGCAACGCAAGAAAAGCAAACCTTATGTCAACAGACCGTTAACGAGAACATCTAAAACTTACGATATTGTTTTACGGTATTGTCCGAGTCCTTAATACCATTCATTAATTAACTTTGAAATTAAGGGCTCTTATCCCGATGTTCGGGAGGAATTTCATGACTTATACATATCACAGTAACCTACTGAAAGTCAGCCCCTTGCCGGGAAGCCAATTAACCGGCCACTTCTCATTAATAAGGAGATTCTACTCATGTTTAAAGAAACTAAAGAACGTCCAAAAAGTAACTACGGGTTAGATCATATAGGTTTAGGAGATCACACCAATTCGGTTTGGAATCTAACCCCGGCCGAATATTATGAAGAGATTATTAAAAATGGTGAAGGTGTTCTTACTGACAAATACGCTATTCGCGTTTTGACCGGGAAATATACCGGCCGATCACCAAAGGACAAATTTGTCATTGATGATCAATCTGTTCATGATGACATCAATTGGGGACCGATCAATCAACCTACAACAGATGAGGTTTTTGACCAGCTCCATCAAAAAATGCTTGATTATCTGAAGGATAAGAAACTATATGTTATTGACGCTTTTGCCGGTGCAGATACCGATTATCGTTTGCCAATACGCGTCGTCAGCGAAGCGGCCTATCATGGTTTATTCTCACACAACATGTTTCGTAAGCCGACGGAAGAAGAGCTGAAAGATCACAAACCGGAATTTACGGTTCTGGCAGCGACCAACTTCCACTCAGATCCTGCAATCGACAAAACACGCACAGATATTTTCGTTCTGGTAAATTTCACCAAGAAGCTGATTCTCATCGGTGGGACCATGTATTCCGGTGAAGTAAAGAAAGGTATTTTCTCTGTGATGAATTATCTGTTACCTCACAAGGGAGTTATGCCGATGCACTGCTCTGCCAACATTGACAAGAATGGTGACACAGCAATTTTCTTTGGGCTTTCAGGAACCGGGAAAACGACTCTCTCCGCCGATCCTGACAAAACGCTCATAGGTGATGACGAGCACGGATGGAGTGACAACGGAGTCTTCAATTTCGAAGGTGGCTGCTATGCCAAGACCATTCATCTGTCTGCCGAGGGCGAGCCGATGATTTATGCCACCACACAAATGCCCGGTACCATCCTCGAAAATGTTCCCCTTGATGTAGACCGTAAACCGGATTTTGATGATAACCGGTACACCGAGAATACCCGGTGTTCCTATCCGCTGGATTACATACCAAATACAAGTAAAGATGGTTATGGTGGCCATCCACAGAATATTATTTTCCTTACGGCTGACGCATTTGGAGTCTTGCCACCAATATCCAGACTGACACCTGAACAGGCTATGTTCCACTTTATCAGTGGTTACACAGCGAAGGTTGCCGGAACGGAACGTGGGGTAACCGAACCGCAGGCCACATTTTCTGCATGCTTCGGAGCGCCCTTTATGCCCATGCATCCAACTGTTTATGCTGAAATGCTCGCCGAAAAAATCCGCACGTACGGATCCAGAGTGTGGCTGGTCAACACGGGCTGGACCGGTGGTCCATACGGAGTCGGTACACGAATGAAACTGGCGTACACACGACGAATGCTTAATGCAGCTATAGCCGGTGAATTGGATAATGCTGAATACATAACCGATCCGATATTCGGTGTCAGTATACCAACAAAAATAGCTGGCATTCCTGATCAAGTGCTTATCCCCAGAAAAACCTGGCAGGATAAAGCCGCCTATGACAAGAAAGCAAGGGAACTGGCTAACATGTTTGTACAAAACTTTGAGAAATATAAAGAAAAAGCCAGTTCGTCCATCATCGAGGCAGGGCCAGTGGTCTGACTGCCGATTCATTTCTAACAATCACATAAAAGCCGATCCTTTAACTCCAGAGATCGGCTTTTTTTGTCTCATTTGACAGTTCCGCCTCTATTTCATTCCCCGGAAAAATTGACCTCGGGCTAATCTTTCGTTCAAATCGTCTCTGTTTGATGCTGCTTTCAATGATAAACCCAAAACGGCCGGATATCCTCTTCAAGTAATTTTTCAAGCGTAGATCCAAAGGCCAACCTGCGCCACATTGATCCGCTGTGCGTACCGGCAACCAACAGATCGATTTCAAGCTGGTCGGCTGTGAGAATCAGCTTGTCGGCTATATCACCTTTTGAAAGGTTACTGACATCGACGTTTGACATTCCGTGATCCTCAAGATAACCGGCTGCCAGGCTCAACAGTAGATCAGAATCTTTTTTCACCTTTTCATCTTCACTTTGGCGGACATGCACTAGCACGCAATACTCGGGAATTCCAAATGGTTGCAAGTGAGTAAGACTATGTATGGCACGTATGACGGCCGGACTCCCGTCATACGCTATCATTACACGTCGAATCGGCCGATATTCATTACCGGCAATGAAAACCGGGATCGTCGCATTTCTAACAATCTTCGTGAGTGTTTTTGATTCCGGTTCAGGGTTGCTGTAGAAAAAATTGGGTCTGCGGCCGATACAAATCAGATCATGGACCTTCATATCTTCGATAATCCGATCAAACGGCACCCCTTCTTTCATGGAAAACATATGCTCGATACCTGTTGCGGCGATTCGTTCATCAAATTCGCCAATCAATCGTTTCGAGATATCCCTGGTTTCTTTATCAAGATGCTTCTTAAGCAGGTCCGAATAGTACATCACTCCTATTCCACTTCCAACAGCCTCTGCCGCAATTTTGCCTGCATCAATTACCGCGAGTCCGGTTACAGCGGCATCATTTTTCTGAGCAATATCAATTGCATACTCAGTGGCAATAATTGTATCCGGACTTGGGTCAAGTGCTACAAGAATACGCTTAATCATGGTTTTTGAATAAATAGTTACTTTTTATAAGCTTTTCTCTCACGTTCCCTGCGGACTTTCGTTGTATCAACGCGAGCATATACCTCAATAATCATCTTTCAAACATCAATCTGCCCTATTTAATATAATCCCCAAGCAGTTTGATATTCCCCACTTTTTTTGCCTGTTTGCTATCATTTAACATAAAAAAAGCCTCCCCCGAATAGAGAAGGCTTTAATTCATGCCTAAGGTTTTTTTGATTTAGCAGATTTGTGCATTGTATTCAGAACGCACCATCGGGTAAACCACATATCACCTCACCATACCAGGGCACGTTTGTCGGGTGCAACATACATGGTGTCTTTGGGGGTGACGTCGAAGGCTTTATACCATGGTGCCATGTTGACAACATTTCCATTTACACGGTATTTGGGTGGTGAATGTGGATCAACCTTTATTAACATGGATTGCAGTTCCGGAGTGTATTTGGCTCGCCAGACTCTGGCATAGGCCAGATAAAAGCGCTGATCAGGGGTAAATCCGTCTACATTTCCCGGGTTTCCATGTGCCTGGTAATACTTTAAAAGTGCGTTGTGAGCCAACAACAGGCCACCCTGGTCAGCTATGTTTTCACCTAAGGTCAGCTTTCCATTAACATGAAGACTATCAAGCACGGTAAACTGATCATATTCCAGGGCGACCTTTTCTGCGCGTTTCTCAAATTTTTTCTGATCCTCTTTGGTCCACCAATTATTCAGGTTACCGTCAGAATCATATTTACGACCCTCATCGTCAAAACCATGCGTCATCTCATGACCAATTACCACCCCAATGGCGCCATAGTTTAACGCAGCTTCGGCTTTGGGATCGAAAAACGGTGGTTGCAGGATACCCGCCGGAAAAACCACTTCATTCATCGTCGGGTTATTATACGCATTGACCGTCTGGGGTGTCATGAACCATTCATGCCGGTCAACAGGTTTACCCAGCTTATGGATGTTACGCTGGAAGTCGAATTCCGATGCACGAATAACATTCCCAAGGTAGTCTTCTGGTTTGATTGTAATACTGGAATAATCAATCCATTTGTCAGGATATCCAATCTGAACCAGGTATTTATCCAGTTTTTCAAGGGCCTTTTGTTTGGTTGCCTCACTCATCCAGTCCAGACCCTTTATCTGTTCGCGGAATGCTTCTTTAAGGTGCTGAACCATCTCATTAACCTGTTTTTTAGCCTCGGGCGGAAATGCTTTCTTTACGTACATCTGACCGAGCGCCATTCCTATATTACCGTCGATGGTTTCAACGACACGTTTCCAGCGTTTCTCCATCGCTTTCCGCCCCTGCAATATGGTACCGTAAAATTTAAAATGAGCCTCTTCAAACGGTTTAGACAGATATGAAGAGGTATGGCGTAATACATCCCATGTAAAATAATCTTTCCATACTTGCAGAGGCGTGGTCTTAATTACCTGATTCATGTTCTTCACGAACTCTGGCTGACTTACAATCACATTATTTACGCCCTGAACCCCAAGAACCCGTAACTGAGATGCCCAATCGAACTCAGGGGTCAATTTATTAAGTTCGGATATCGTCATTTTATGATATGTCTTATCCGGATCACGACGCTCAACCCTTGTCATTGAATGTTCAGCCAGATTAGTTTCCAGTTTTATGATCTCATGCGCCTTCTTAGCCGCTGTTACCGAATCCACTCCAATCAGCTGAAACATGGTTGCAATATATGGTTGCAATATGCTGAAGATATTGCTCGCGAATTTTCTTAGAATGAGCGCTCTTATCGAGATAATAATCACGGTCGGGCAGTCCGATTCCCCCCTGCTTGATGTAAATCGCATACTGATCCGAATGTTTCGCGTCCTGATCGATATCAGTACCGTACAAGGTACCCATCTCCTGTTTACGCAATTCAGCCAGCATTCCGGGAACATCCTTACCGGACTTCATATTCCGGATCTGGTTAAGTAGCGGCTTAATTGGAGTATAGCCCAATTCTTCAATGTAAGTGGTATCCATACCGCTTATATAAAATCACCTACCATCGTCTGGATACTATCGCGCTGACCAGAGGTATCCGAGGCCTCTGCAACAATCTCTTTCAGAATATCCTGATTATGATCGCGAATCTTGGAAAATATCCCATAAGCACTCTTAGAGGCGGGTATCTTGTTCTTTTTCAGCCAACCCCCGTTCACATATTCAAAAAAATCATTACCCGGAACAACGGTCGTATCCATATTGGCTACATTAAATTCCGGTTTTTCGTTATTACCACTATCCTTTGTCGAACAAGCGGTAAAGAACCCAGCCATTAGAAACACACCGGCAAGGGTACACCATTTGAAAAGCTTAGTCATACTCCAAATCCTATGTTTATGTAAGTAATAGAAAATTTTGTATAAATGAGATGGTACAAGCGATTAAAGCTGGTACCCTCATAATTAATTATTATAAGTCCTAAGAATAGGAAAATACAATCACAGAATCGTCCTGTTTTTTTATAAAAATTGTCCTATTTAAGATAAACTGGTACGAATTAATCTATTGTATGTTTCGCATAGTAAAAAGATCTGTAATTTGTTATTTAATCTATGCCCTTTCTGCCCTATCTTCCAACTGCAAAAATAAACATCTTTCAATAACCCCGCCTGCGGGGTAAGATTATTACTGTCATGTCATATACAAAAGTTACAGCTCCGTCAAAAGGAGATAAAATTACAAGTGACGCCAATGGAAACCTTCAGGTAGCCGATCATCCGGTAATTCCATTCATTGAGGGTGATGGAATCGGTGTGGATATCACGCCTGCCATGAAAAGAACCATTGACGCAGCTGTTGAAAAAGCCTACAGCGGCAATAGAAAAATCGAATGGTTTGAAATTTACGCTGGTGAAAAAGCCGTTAACTTCTATGGTAACAACGAATGGCTTCCACAAGATACCCTGGATGTAATCAAAGATTATCATGTTGCCATCAAGGGGCCACTAACCACACCTGTTGGTGGTGGGATTCGCAGTCTCAATGTTGCTCTGCGACAAAAACTTGATCTCTACGCATGTGTCCGCCCTGTTAGATACTATAATGGTACCCCAAGCCCTGTCAAGGCCCCTGAGAAGACCGACATGGTGATATTCCGTGAGAATACCGAGGACATCTATGCCGGTATCGAATTTCAGACCGGAACACCCGAAACAGATAAGGTCATTGATTTTCTGATCAACGAAATGAAGGTCAAAAATATCCGTTTCCCGAAAACCTCATCTATTGGTATCAAGCCGGTATCAGAAGAAGGAACCAAACGCCTGGTTAGAGCTGCTATTCATTATGCGATCGATAATAACCGCAAGAGCGTGACCTTTGTACACAAGGGTAACATCATGAAATTTACCGAGGGCAGCTTCAAGAATTGGGGATACGAGCTTGCTAAAGAAGAATTCGGAGGTAAGGATCTGGATGGCGGTCCATGGCAAAAACTACCGAATGGTATTATCATTAAGGATATGATTGCCGATGCGTTTCTGCAGCAAATCCTCACCCGTCCTGATGAATACGATGTGATTGCCACGTTGAACCTGAACGGAGATTATGTGTCTGATGCATTAGCCGCCCAGGTTGGTGGCATCGGGATAGCCCCGGGTGCCAACATTAATTACACGAACGGCATTGCCATATTTGAAGCAACCCACGGTACGGCTCCGAAGTATGCCGGTCAGGATAAAGTGAACCCCGGTTCGCTTATTCTCTCCGCCGTGATGATGCTCCGTTACATGGGCTGGAACGAGGCTGCCGATCTCGTAGAAAAGGGAATGGAAGCGTCCATTGGTCAGAAGAAAGTCACCTACGACTTCGAACGACTCATGGAAGGTGCAACACTTCTCAAATGCTCAGAATTTGCTGAAAATGTCGTAGCAAATATGTAGAAGATCGCAGAACTGATCATTATTGAAAAGGCTATCTATTTCAGTATAGATAGCCTTTTTTATTGGATCTAATACTCGCCTGGAGCAGATCTGAAATTACTTGCCGGAGCTGGTGGAAGAGCCGGATGTCGAATCTGGCATTTCAGGATGCAGCCAGGCCCGAATAACAGGATTTCCATTGGTAGCCTCGGCATAATGGGATCTTGCCTTGGAAAGTGATTTCTTCCAGTTATCCCAAACCTGAGTCCGGCTCATACGCATTTGAACATACGCCTTGTAGGTATTTCCATCTGCATTTACCGCCACCCTGTCCGGGCTCACCTGATCATAAAGATCATTGAGACAGGTTCGTGTCTGCAAAATATACAACGGCTCCTTTGCGACCTTGACCCCGTTGCTAACCATATTCGTTCGTAATCCTTCCAGAATTTCCTGCAACTGGCTCTGGAGGATGGCCACAGAGGTATGCCGGGCTTTTGTAACGGCACTGCTCGAATCAAGAGAAATGGCAGTACCCGTCGCTTCAAAGTAACCATGATGCTTCGTAAACGTTTTGGCCGTTTCATACCAGGGGGCTTTTTTGACTTCCTTCGCTTCGTTCGATGTTTTTTCCTTAGCAGTCGCCACTGTTTTTGTGGATTGACAGCCTGCCAGCATAAGACCACTGGCCAACAAAGAGAGAAAAATGGGAAGTTTTAAACCGGAGGCAATTCGTTCGTAATGAGTTCTAGTCACTATCAGTAATTATTTTTTAAGTTCATAATAGCCGGTTGAACCATCGTCTTTTTCAACTTTCAACATGACATGTCCTTTCTTCTGAAGAGAAATCTCAATGCTTTTCTTTAAATCATCAAGATCCTGTGGTTTGTGGCCATCAATTTCAAGAATGACGTCATTTTCTGTTAGTCCGCGACGCTGCGCTTCACTTTTTGGTTCAACCTTTGTAACGATCAGGTCGAATTTATTAAAATTATCCGGATCTGCAAGAGCCGTAACTGTAAAACCGAGATCAAATGTGGCTGAATTCAGATAGTGCTGGCCGGTTGAATCCGGTTCCTCCGTTGCCTGCTTCTTTATATCGCTCTGATCACCGTTCTTCACCCACTCAGCAATCATCTTATTGTCGCTGCCCATGAGATGAATTTTAAAATTCAATATCTTATGATCCCTCCAAACCTTGACCGATACCGTATCACCCGGTCTCCTTTCAGCTATTTTTGCCTGGAGCTGATTATAGGCATTAACAGGAATATTCCCTACCGATAAAAACACGTCATGTGCCCGCAAACCTGCCTCATCAGCCGCACCTCCTTTAAAGACACGCAAGATCTCAACCCCACGTATCTCTTTCATTCCAAGCTCCTGCGCCTTGTCGCTGTTTACAGAACCAATTTGTACTCCCATATAAGCCCGTTCAACGTGACCAAACTCAATCAGATCACGGGCTACCTTGATCGCCAGGTTGACAGGTATGGCAAATCCGTACCCCTCATAGCCCCCCGATTCAGTGGCAATGGCAGTATTGATCCCCACAAGTTCACCCCGCTGATTCACT
>DATFNI010000368.1:0-2538 GCA_035266485.1 Balneolales bacterium | reverse complement strand
GAATCTGGAGCCTAAGCCCTACAAATGGAAGGCGAAAGGCGAGGTGATTCTGCACAAAATCCGCCGGGCCAGGGAAACTTTAGAGAAGCAGAAGGTAGATAATAATTAATTTGACTTATTTGACGTACACTACACTAGTTTTATTGTTTATTGTTAACTGATAATTGATCACTGTTACCAGGTTACCAGTGCCGAAGAAATTTAACATACCCGATCTTTTCGAATCTCCGATTATCCGCAGGATTAAAGATCAACACCAGATTCTGGATCCGCGGAAAAAAAATCTCACACCCAGCCTGC
Organism: Balneolales bacterium; assembly: GCA_035266485.1. Taxonomy (GTDB): domain Bacteria; phylum Bacteroidota; class Rhodothermia; order Balneolales; family DATFMH01; genus DATFNI01. The sequence goes on along the minus strand of DATFNI010000368.1, from coordinate 2,238 downwards.
TGGACCTGGGGCCGGTACGCTTTCTCATCCCCCGTCACTTCGGCTTTTGTTATGGTGTGCAAAATGCCATCGACATCGCCTACCGGACCGTTGAAGAACATCCTGATCGCCGCATCTTCCTGCTAAGCGAGATGATCCACAACCCCAACGTGAACGCGGATCTTGCTCAAAAAGGAGTACGTTTTTTATATGAAACCGACGGGACACCGCGTATCTCGCTTAATGAACTCAAAAAAGATGATATTGTCATCGTACCGGCATTTGGTACCACGCTTGAAATCCAGGAAGAACTGCACCAACACGGAATCAATCCCTACGCGTACGATACGACCTGCCCGTTTGTAGAGAAAGTCTGGAAACGGGGAAATCAGCTGGGAAACAAAGGATATGCTATTGTCATACACGGCAAATACAGACACGAGGAGACACGGGCCACATTTAGTCATAGCGCAAAATACGGACCGGTTGTAGTGGTATTAAGCGCGGATGAAGCCAAATTGCTGGCCGATTTTATGCTGGAGAAAAGACCCATCGAAGAGTTTGGGGAACATTTTAAAATGAAATGTTCCGCGGGATTTGATCCGCGTCATGATCTCGAACACTTTGGGGTGATCAATCAAACTACGATGCTGGCTACTGAGACCAAGGAGGTCATGGAAGTGCTGAAAAAGGCAGCGGCCGAAAGATACGGCGGCACGGAAATAGAACAGCATTTTGCAGATACTTCCGATACCTTGTGTTATGCAACGAATGAAAACCAGTCGGCAACATACGCTCTCATGGATGCCGGAGCCGACCTCGCCCTTGTGGTGGGGGGGTATAACTCCTCAAACACAATGCACATCGTCGAGTTGCTGGAGGGAAAATACCCGACCTATCATGTTCGGGATGCCAGTGAACTTTTGGGTCCGGACCGTATTCGTCATTATGATCAATGGGAAAAGATGATCATCGAAACTCATGGCTGGCTACCTGGCAAACAGCCGGTAACCATTGCAATTACCTCCGGCGCTTCCTGTCCGGATGCCTTAGTGGATGAAGTACTGCTTAAAACCTCCTCCTGGTTTGATAGTGCACGGTCTGTAGAAGCTGCTCTTGCTGAATTGGAAGGTACGCAGAGTGCGTAGAGCATTGAATTATAGCGTCCAGACGTTAGCCGCGATCAACCAAACGCTGGTTCCGGCTTCCTCGCCAGAATCTTCTGCAGCCTTGTGTTGTCCAGGCGAAGACGGCCGGATAAAGCGTGGGGTATGATGATGTGAGATGTACGACTGGATGCAATCCTGACACCTGAAAGGATCGGTGCCCAAGCTAATGGGATCCTACTTTGTCCCGCAAGCGGGATAAAATCAGGATGACAGATCGAGGGTATTTTCTTGATGCTGAATTACAATCTCCTTCTGTTGCAAGTCTGCTGCTTGCGACCCAAAGCCACTATTTCGGTTTCAAAGTGTAATACGCCACCCTGTGCGGCTGATAGTCACGAATGCGAACATGCAGGCTATCCGTTCTCAGTGCCAGTAAGGGGGCCACAAATCCGGTTGTATCGGTTAATATATCCTGGTAAGGTACATATGCCTGGAACATATGCACTTTCTTGGAACTGGAATACTCATTTATGGGGATGCCGTAGCGAATGGTTATCGTTGGTGGACTATACGAAACGCGTTGGCTGCCTGGCATATCTGTTGTCTGAATATTTACATTAACCTCGCCTTCAGTAAACTCCTCAATCTTTGCACGATATGTAACCTCTTGCGGACCAATTTCAATAATCTGATCTGGTTTTTTTAGTTTCAGGGGAATATCAATGTTATCATTAACGTCTTTAATTTCTCTGAACTCAGTAGGCCAGTTATTGATATTCTGCAGAATGGACGTAGCACCCGAGACGGTAACACTATCCGGCGTCAGTACGGGCCAACCGACCATACCGTGCCGACTGTCGGTCTTAACCAGCACATTCGCAACAATCGGCACCTTCCTGGTAATTCGATTTTCGAGTTTTATCTCAAGTGTTGCAGGTGTTACTTTTGCGACATCAACGCCGGCGAACATATTCATCTGCTCACGTACGACATCAAAAAAGTTCATCGTCCCTTCCGTTGGCCGGAGTTTGATGCGAGGTGGATTGTTGTAGATGCGCAAGAGTTTCCAGCCCTCACCGCTCACATTGACGGTTACTTCGTGGGGAACATCATTTGCCAAAGCTTTGCCGGCCGGAATTCCTTCGAGATC
>DATFNI010000367.1:0-5601 GCA_035266485.1 Balneolales bacterium | reverse complement strand
CTAAGCCCTACAAATGGAAGGCGAAAGGCGAGGTGATTCTGCACAAAATCCGCCGGGCCAGGGAAACTTTAGAGAAGCAGAAGGTAGATAATAATTAATTTGACTTATTTGACGTACACTACACTAGCTCATGAGTTGCTCTCGCCTGATCTTCAACACGGATAATCCACATATATTTTTCTGCTTGACAAAGGGTGGATATTTCATTATTATAAAAGTAAACGATTACTTACATAAAAATCATAATGGAACGAGAATCAACAATAGTACGGCAAGAACAGATCAAACAGGCTGTATTACAAATCATTGCAGAAAAAGGCCTGCATGGTGTCTCCACCAGAAATCTTGCCCGGAAAGTCGGGCTTTCGGAGGGAGCCATTTTCCGGCATTTTGCGTCCAAGCGAGATATTATTAAGGGGATTATGGATGATGTTGCTTCGGATTTGGTCGATTCCCTGCGAGAAATCGCTTTTGGTTCATTACCTGCCGAAAAAAAGCTGTTTACCTATTTATGTAAAAACGTAAACTATTTAAAAGAAAATCAGGGAATTACCATTTTACTGTTTTCAGAGGCCACTCATTTAGGAGATGACGAACTCAAAAGAAAATTGAATCTGATCCTTTCCGAGCAAAAGCAATTTGTAATTAAAATGGTTAAAGATGGAATTGCCGAGGGGGTTTTTGACCGGCAGGTTGACCCGGAAGATGTAGCCATTTTGTATATGGGTATCCCCATAACGTTCAACATAGAACTGGTATTAAACGCCAGGGATTTGAAGATCACCGACTTTTGTAAGAAAATGTTTTCACTGGTCTTAAAAAGTTTAAAAAAGTAAAAAATTTAACAATAAAAGTAAGTAAATGATTACTTATAATAAAATAGATTTGCGTACACTGGTGGATGTTCGCACTTCCCGGGCACAGCTGTCCTTTTATATCGATTGGTATCGCCCATCGGCAGGATTGCATGCAGGGCGGCAAATAGTCTGTATCCACTGTTCCGATCGAGAGGTAGAGGCCGTCAACTATCTACTCAAAGTCGAATAATCCGATGTCTGATGAATTATCCTAACTGAGATGGAGAAATAGAATGAAAAATACACACCATCGAATATTTTCTTCGGTATTTGTCCTTAGTTTTTTGTTTTGGGGACTTACGGCGGGCATCGTTTCCAGGGCATCTGCACAAGAGGCTGAACTGGGAAAAATACTGCACAGAGTGGAATCAAATGCCCCGGCATTAAAAGCGGCCCATGCCAACACAGAAATCTATCGGGCTAACAAAAAGGAGGGTCTGGGGGCCCTGTTTGGGAACATCAATGCCTTCAGCCAGTTGCAGTATTACAACGACAACCGGCTGACAAGACCCATTTCTCCGCCTATCAATTTTACCACTCTCCCCTACGACAGTAAACAGATTGGCTACGGGCTTTCTCTGTCGTTGCCCCTGGATATCAACGGACAGATCCTCACGAGGCTGAATGCACTGACACACCAGGAACGGGCTGCCAATCTGGAAGAGAGACAGGTCAGCATGACACTACTTAACCGTGCGGCGAACTTCTACCGTGGTATTGAAGCCATATCCGGCAAAATTGATGCCCTTCAGGGACAGTCGGATGCCATAAAAAAACAACAAAAGGTTACCGAAGTTGCCGTAAAGGTAGGCCGAAGGCCGCCTGTCGATCAGTTGAGAATGCAATCGGAGCTCAGCAAGATAGAAGGCCAGATAGCCGATGCCAGGGCGATCGATGCCAGGCTCCGGGCATATCTGGCTTCATTGATGGGGTCAGATGCTTTTACCGATTCAGTCCTGGTACCCTCAAACCAGCCGGACGCCAATCTGAATAGTCTTTTAAATGTCACAAACCGTCCGGATATCCAATCACTTCAAGAGAAAAAGAAAGCGGCTAGGTCGGGTCTTAATGCCGCCCGGGAAGCCTGGCTGCCTAAGGCTTTTGTACAAGCGAGCTGGATAGAAAATCAGGGATTCAATGGTAAAGGCAAAAACGATCCTTTCTGGGGTGTCGGGATCACCGTTAATCTTCCACTCTGGACCGGTGGGGTCCGGAGCGCGCGTATTCAAGAGGCTAAAGCCAAAGAGATGGCGGTTTCCTGGCAACATGAAACGGTTCTTGCATCGGCCAATGCCGAAATCAAATCCGCTCTCAGCGATTGGGTTGCAAGGGAAAAGCAATTTACTGCGGCCGATCAGTCCCTCAAAACAGCAAAAGAAGTGATGCGGATTCAAACCGAACAATACCGTCAGGGACGGCTTTCGGTCACCGATTTTCTGGATGCTGCTGCCCGGCTTGCCTTTGCCCGTGCCTCCTATGCGGCAGCACTGGCCGGATGGTGGCAGGCCGATGACAACTTGCGCCTGGCCCAGGGCCTGCCGCCTTCGGCTTATTCCCATTAAAGGGTTTGGCAGGGAAATGATTGTAAACGAAATATGAAATGAGCGAATGTTATGGAAACAAGTACTAAAAAAAGAAACCGCTGGATATGGACAATTGTCGCGGCAGGTGTCATCCTCATCCTGATCTCCTTCGTCGTGATACGGGTTAAGGAAGTGGAGCATATCCCCCCACAAAACAAACTGCCCTGGGCATTAAACACTGCTACGGCACACCAGGGTGATGTCACCAGGGGCTATCCGGTGCTTGCTACTCTGCTGCATCAGGATGACGTGACACTGACGGCACAAATCGGTGGAACGCTTACTCAAATGGGACCGCGCGAAGGAATAGCCGTAAAACGAGGTTCCTTCCTTGCCCAAATAGACACCCGGACCATTCAGGATGAGATCTCTGCCTTACAAGCCCGGCTTGCGGCAGCCAACGCCGATAAAATCCGGAAGAATGAAGAATACCGTCGTGAGCAGAATCTTATGGAGGCGGGCGGGAGCAGCCAGTCGGCACTGGATACCTGGCATACCGCCGCCATTGCTGCGGATAACCAGGTAAAATCCCTCGAGCATCAGATCCAGGCATTGAAAGTAAAAGAGGATTATGGCCGGATTACCTCGCCCGTTAACGGGGTTATTGCTGCACGGCTGCATGAGCCCGGCGATGTGATTATGCCCGGTCAGCCGGTATACAGGATTTCATCTGATGGAGGAGTCAGGATCCACGTCGAATTTCCACAGGATCTCTTGCATAATGTAAAAAAGGGAACGGTTCTTCAGCTATTCTATGATAGTGATACCACAGAGGTAAGGCTGGACCGGATTTATCCGCTGGTAAACGGATTTGATCTGGCCGCCGCCGATGCGGATTTACAGCAGCCTCCATTTAACGTGGCCAATGGATCGCGTCTGCCAGGGCGCATCATTCTTGAAAGTGATCAAACAGGAATCAAGGTACCTTCCGGTGCCCTTATCAGTAATGATGCCGGTAAGGATAGTTACCTATTTAAAGTACTCTATAAGCAAGATGGAAACGTGATCCAAAAAGTGGCAGTCACGATTCTGCTTTCGGGTCAGCATGGTGTGGCGGTCCGTGGTGATATCCACCCCGGCGACGAAGTCATTGTGGCTCAGGAGAGTGTTCTTTTGTCGCTAAAGGATGGCGACCCGGTCATTGTTAAACAGCGGGGTACGTTATGAACTTTTTCGAACGAATGCTGCGTAAGCCTCACGCTATCATAGCCGCCACATTGGTCACGGTACTGGCCGGTATTATCGCATATATGACGTTGCCGATGAACCTGTTTCCGGATACGAACCGGCCCGTGGTGGCCGTGGTCACCCAGTGGCCCGGTGCGGCGGCCAATGATGTTGCAACCGATGTTACCCATCCCATCGAAGTGCGTATGAGTGCTATCGACGGGGTAAGAAGGGTAACTTCCACCTCCCGGGATCAGGTTTCCGCCGTTCAGGTTGAATTCAATTATGGAAATAATATTGATGAAGCCGCAACCAAGGTAACCACCGAACTTCCCCGTGTACGCAGTTTGTTACCACAGGGAATCAAGGAACCGTTAATCTTTAAAATAACAGATGCTGCCAGGCCATTGGAGATATTGTCGGTTACGGCAGCAAAAGATTACGGTTTAAGTTTACCCAGGGTACGGCGTCTGGCTGAGAACCAGTTACGGGATGCGTTGCTGAATATACCCGGAGTGGCCGAGGCGGAAGTATTTGGCAGTCAACAACGCCAGGTGGCTGTGGATCTGGACAGAAATAAGCTTGAATCCTATCACGTAACGGTCGCCCGGGTAGCGTCAGCTCTGGCCATGTCCAATATTTCAACTCCGTCCGGACTAATCTATCAACATGGCAACCGTTATTTATTGAACACCCAGGTATTGGCCAAAGGCCCGGACGATATCTCACAGATCCTCGTGCCGCTTCAAAAAGGAAATTATGTACAGATCGGAGATCTCGGGAAAGTCCATTGGGGAAAAGCAGACATCACTTCCCTTTATCGTGGTAATGGGAAATCTGCCATTGCGATATCACTCTTGCGGGGTGATAAAGGACATGCACGCGAAGTTATCTCTGAGATAACAAAGGAACTGCCCGGGATAGAACAACAGTTTCCCATGCTGCATATCGAGGTAGCGGATACCCAGGGACGGCTGATCGATCTTACCGTCGATAATATGCTTGGGGCTCTCCGGGATGCCGTAATCATGACCATTATCGTGATTCTTCTTTTTCTCGGAGATACCAGGGCATCCTTTATTACGGCCTTATCGCTTCCTTTTACCTATTTGCTCACTTTTGCCGTGCTTAAAGCATTAGGCTATGAGTTTAATATGGTTACACTCACGGCCATTATCATTGCCGTTGGACTCCTTGCGGATGATGCCATTGTCGTAATTGAGAATATTGAACGAACAATAAGAGTCAGCGGCAATAGCAGTATAAAAACGGCTGCTAAAGGAACTCAGGAGATTTTTCTTGCGGCCGCATCCGGTACGGTGAGTGTTGTCATCGTCTTGCTGCCGATCATGTTCATCGGGGGTTATGTACAGACGGTATTACGACCACTGGCCGTTACCCTGTCCATAGCTTTACTGTCTTCCCTTATCGTATCCGTTACTATTATTCCATTGCTTGTCCCCTACCTGCTCAGACCGGGCAGACGTGATCCTCTTTACCTGATACTTCATCCGTTTGAAGTATATGTGCTGAATCCCCTGAAAAGATTTTATGCCCGGGTTGTTGGCTGGGGGTTGGAGCATCGTGGATTGGTACTTTCATCCTTTGCTATCCTGTTCCTGGTATCTCTGGGCCTGATGAAAATAGTTGGCAGGGAATTGATGCCGCGTATGGACAGCGGTATCTTTATTGTCAACTACGAGACCCAACCCGACATGGATGCGCCCGGTGTGGAAAAAATAGCCGGCCAAATTGAGAGGTCAATTAAACATTCCCTTAACCCGGAATGGCTTTTATCCATGTCCTCTGTCGATGGTGCGGAAGCAGGTGTTAAATCCTTTGGTGCAGCCCGCGTGTTACAACATGGTCAGATAACGGTAAATATTATCGACCGTTTCCATCGCGACCGGACTATCTATCAAATTGAAGATTCCGTCAGGCAAAAGATTCGACATATTCCCGGTTTGATATCGGCTAATGTTACTGAATTCGGA
>DATFNI010000366.1:0-4828 GCA_035266485.1 Balneolales bacterium | reverse complement strand
TCGCCAATGCCATTGTCACCACCCAGCCCGTTGTCCAGTATGCAAGCTGAATCGTTCTCTTGTTCGTACGAGCCACCCATTTGCCCGTATTGTTGTTTTGTTTTCTCATAAGTCATCCTCATTTGTCTTTATGTAATGTTTGCTTTACATAAAGTAGATTAATTCTATCTATATGTCAAGCTTAATTTACATAATAATTGGGATGCTTTACTTTTTCCTTCTATAGTCACGGGCTTCCGACTGGAGCTTTTTTAAGTCCCACTATAGTCTATATCTCTATTGGTCGTAAGTGCGAAATAAATGAAGTCGTTTTTTAACGCTTCTAGGCAGGATAGATTTCTTCCCGATGGGTCGGGATCGAAATCAAACGCTACTTAATCAGCAGCATCTTTCGTGTTTGCGCAAAATCTCCTGCCCGTGAACGATAAATGTAGACCCGCTGCTTACTCCGGCACCGGTCCCATCACGACCATTCCATTGAATTTCATGGACGCCTGACGACTGCCATACCCAAGAGTGGAGACATGCTGGCCAAGGATGTTGTAGACATCAAGTATCACGTGTGTCTGGTGAGCGAGGCTGTAACGAATCTGTGTTGTCGGGTTAAATGGATTGGGATAGTTTTGATTCAATTCAAAGTGATCCGGTTTATTGTTCTGCGGCACACCCGGATCTATGGCTGTACCCTGCTTATCACTGTCTATCAGGATGAACGGAACAGAGCGGGCGGGCGAATCGAACGTTATGCCATTCTGTGTTTTGGCAGACAATGCCTTCAGGATATCCAATTCATTAATGGGACCACCTGTTGCGTAATCCGGTTTTACACCATTGACACTTACTGAAGCCGAAAAAGGCGAATTATCTGCCCCCCCCACTAATGAGTACACGTAGTAGTGGTCGCCAGATATAAAATCCTGTGGTTTGATTTCAATCGTTTGATCGGTGGTTCCCCTGTTCACGACTACAACTCCCATCTGCCCCTGAAATATTGGTAAATGTCAGGGAAATGATGATGAGTATCGCGAATTTGTGACGGTGTCGCATTCGAGTTTGAGTTTTAAGGTATTAGATGGGAAACTCCGATGGATAACTGATGGCTTTCATTGAGTAGTAAGTAATAAGATTGCCACTTGTTGCTAGATAAAAGCCAATCAATCTAAAAAATGTTGTGATCCCGACCTGCCTCATTGGATCGGGATCACAAGGCGTGATATATCACTGACAACAAAAAAGTAACAACAATTTCATCTCAATATTAACGGATAACGTCAAAATATCGATCTGATTAATTTGCATGTATTTGAATTGATTGAGATCTGAGTCCATTACCGGTTGCTTTCAGTGTAATCTCACCGGCTTTTCCATTTGATTGTATAATGGCCAGGCACAAGCCGTTAAAAGCTTTCCGGTAATTTGCTTTAAAGGGTTCATGATCGGTTTCATTTCCATTTCCAACCCCGGCAATGAATCCATCGCCTGATAGGTGGAACCGGATCAGGTTATCGGCGTTGGGTACCATATTACCTTTAGAATCGACGACTTTAACCGTCACGAACGACAGATCCCTGCCATCGGCATCAATCGTGTCGCGATCGGCACTCAGGATAATTCTGGCCGGTTTTCCGGCAGTATGTATCTCTCGTGTTAAGATCACGTTGCCGTCTTTCCTGCCAACGGCTTTGAGAGTCCCCGGTTCGTAGGTCACGCGCCACATCAGGTGCATCTTATCGCCCGTCATCTTCCGGGTGCCCAGCGACTTCCCATTCAGGAACAGCTCCACTTCATCACAATTCGTATAGGCCCAAACGTCTACGGTTTGCCCCTTCTTCCAGTTCCAATGAGGGAAAATGTGCAGTACCGGATTGTTGGTCCACAGGCTCTTATACAGGTAATACGAGTCTTTCGGGAAACCCGCCAGATCGACGATACCAAAGTAAGAGCTGCGGGACGGCCATCCATATGGTGTCGGTTCGCCCAGGTAATCGAAGCCGGTCCAGATAAACATACCGGACAAGTAATCATATTTCTCAATGAGCTTCAATGTTTCCTCGTGAGTTGATCCCCAGGGTGCGGAGACATTATCATAAGCCGAAACGGTATTATCGGTATTCCCGCTGGTGAAAGGTCTGTCCCAGCGCGTTGGCCAGCGGCGGATGCTGTCGGACGGCATATCGTAGTGCCCCCTGGTTTCAAGTGCTGATGTAGTTTCCGAACCGATGAACTTTTTGCCTGGAAACTCCTTTGGAAAATCGGTGTACGTATTTTGGTGATAGCTGAAACCGATAAGGTCCAGTGCGCCTGAGCGAATCAAATAGTTGTCTGGACTTGGATGGTTGAGATTTGAAGTGATGGGCCGGGTAGTATCCAGATTACGCACGATGCCTGCCAGTTCACGGGCAATGGTGATGCCTGTTGGTGAGCCCTGTTCCGGGATTTCATTTCCAATGCTCCAGATTATGATGCTGGGATGGTTGCGATCGCGCAGTACCATATCCTGAAGATCCCGTTTGTGCCATTTGTCCCAGTCGAGATGGTAGTCGTATTTCGTCTTGCCCTTCTTCCACATGTCAAAGGCCTCATCCATCACGAGGATTCCCATGCGGTCGGCCAGGTTGAGGAGTTCGGGAGCCGGGGGGTTATGAGAAGTTCGCAACGCGTTTACACCCATCCCCTTCAATATCTCAAACTGGCGCTGGATGGCACGGGTGTTAATGGCGGCGCCCAGGGGTCCCAGATCGTGATGATCACAGACGCCTCTGATTTTGAGGTGTTCCCCATTGAGGAAGAAACCTTTCTTCGAATCAAAACGGAAGTAGCGTATCCCGAACGGTGTGGCATATTGATCCACGGTATCCGGGCCGCTCACAACGTTGGAAACCGCCTTATACAGGTACGGATCCGTCGTCGACCAAAGATGCGGACTCTGAACTTTAACATCCTGGGTATACTTCACCACAGAATCAGCAGGGATCGTCTCCGTAGCACTCGCTTCAGCCACTTTATTCCCTGATGCATCGTAGATCAGTGTCCGAAGGGTTACATCCCTGCTTGAGTTTTCATCATTGCGCACCTGTGTCTGTATCAGTACATATGAATTCTGGTCGTTGACCATTGGTGTGGTAATGTACGTCCCCCAGTGTCCTACATGAATCTTATTGGTCGTCACGAGCCATACATTGCGATAGATGCCCGATCCTGAGTACCAGCGGGAGTTTGGCTGTTTTGAATTATCCACGCGAACGGCAATCACATTTTTCTGATCACCATAGTGGAGATACGGGGTCAGCTCATACCGGAAAGAACTATACCCGTATGGTCTCATACCCAGGTAATGGCCGTTGATCCATACCTGGCTATCCCGGTAAACCCCGTCAAAATCGACAAACACCTGCTTGCCCTGATCTGCCGCAGGGACCGTAAATGTCTTGCGGTACCAGCCGATGCCGCCCGGAAGCGCTCCCCCTCCCACGCCGGCCGGGTTATCCTTGCTGAATGTTCCTTCGATACTCCAGTCATGAGGCAGGTTTAACTCTCGCCATTGCGAATCGTTGTAACCAGGGATCTGGGCTTCATTCACATCTCCAAGATGGAACCGCCAGGCCTGGTCAAAATTTTCTCTCGTACGTGGGTGGCCATTACCGGCAATCGACATGCCCGGTACAGCAAGTAGCAATACCACACTTAAAATCGTGATACTATTCAACAATGATTTGATCATATTTATTCCTCTATCCGGTGTTAACGTCTTAGTAAACTGCATTTCAAATCCAAAGGATGACAATGTACCGACGATGTCATGCCTTTTATATTCAACCTCCTGTTTACACGTAATTTTATCGTTAACATAATACAGATTTCTGATATTGGCTACTGTCTTTTCGCTGAATTAAGGCCTCGCCCAGGCATCCGGTACCTGAGTCATTTAAACCTGCCCAGCTCATGTAAACCTTAGCCCCCTTCGGCTGACCATTTTTAACCCGTCCAGAGACATCGTACTCAAGCAGATTTCCTGCTGCAAAAGAAAGTTCATCGATCAGAAACTGACATACATCTTCACCTTTATTGTTTGCGAACAATAGGATTCGATATCAGACCGAGCCATCTGTTAATATAGCGTCTCCCCGGTGGTTCCTCCGGAATCCAGACTGAAATACCCAGGTCATGTAGTGGTCGTACCATTTACGGATAGTCATTTTTTTGCCGCACATAGTAACAGAAGGCTTTGCAAAACCTTTATTTTACCTCATAAGCCTCCTAACGTTCTCCGGGATCTTGCAGCAATGAGATTGACGACGGGGAGATAAATCCTTTTCTATGAACAAAAACTCTGTGGAAAGATATAGTACAAAAAAAATAAGCTTACAAGAACGGATGACAGGATTCGTTCTTGCAAGACTTAAATTGTAGCACGCTTATTTCAAACGGACTGATATTATTGGAATGAATATCCTTTACGTTTGAATATCCAGAACCAGGCTGTTCCCCATGCACCTGCTCCAGGTTCAGGAGCGCCTAAAATCATAACATTGCTATCCAGATACAAAATATCGTAGGTGTAAATCGGTTGGGCGTTGAAGTTCGGTTGATATCCCAAACTAACGGTTGCTCCCGCAAGGGTCAATGTTCCGATAGACCAGTTATCACCACCGGTTGCCGAAGGAGCATTTACCGTGGCCTGTGTGTTAGTCATATTGAATTTAAAAGTTCCATGGTAAGTTCCTGCAGGCAGTCCCTTAGATGAACCATCCGAATTAGTTTGATTATTTCCTGTTACTAAAGTGAAATTGGCTCCACCATTCAAATCAAAAGTCATTGAATCCTGGTC
>DATFNI010000365.1:0-3751 GCA_035266485.1 Balneolales bacterium | reverse complement strand
GTTATCATTTTATGCGGCCATAGCTTTTTAAATTTAAAATTATCAATTATTACAGTGATCAGCCTTCCCTCCCCTTTTCTAAGGGGGAGAAATACTGCCCGGCTTTTATCAGCAACACTGTTTTTAACATTTTACCTGGCTCACGTTTATCAATTCCGAATAACCCATGATCACAGGAATCCGCGGAAACTCCCCCTTGGCGAAGGGGGCTGGGGGGATTGACCCCGCGTGGCAGGTTTTCCTATTTTCCATCGTTTCTGCTTTCTTTGTTTAAGAGAGTGGTTCTAAAGCCAAATCTCCTATACTCGTTTAGCAGGTTAGCGATATTTTTCGAAAGTTTATCCGGTCACTACCGGGCTGTCCAGCCGCCATCGACGACCATTACGGCACCGTTTGTTGATCCGGCTTCATCCGATGCCAGGTAAACGGCCATCGCCGCCACCTCTTCCGGTGCTACCAGGCGCCCATGAGGCTGACGTGCCTTCATGGCGGCACGGGCCGCTTCCGGATCATCATATCCTTGCGTGATACGCTGAACCCACGGTGTATCAACGGTTCCGGGTGCAATGCAATTCACCCGAATGCCTTCACCGGCATGATCAACAGCTGCAGCACGAGTAAGAGCCATCACGCCACCTTTGGCGGCGCAATAGGCCGCGCGGTCACCCACGCCAACAAGCGCAGCCACAGACGACATATTGATTATAGAACCGCTTTTCTGCTTTTGCATAATGGGAATGACGTACTTCATTCCCAAAAATGTTCCTTTCATACAAACATCAATAACACGTTGCCAGTCGTCTTCGGAAGTTTCAGCGGTTTTGGCGGCAACACCCACTCCGGCATTGTTTACCATCACATCAATACCGCCCCACTGCTCATTCACATTATTGACGGCAGCCTCAACCTGAGCCGCATTCGTCACATCAACCGGCATGGCGATGGCGTTGTCTCCCAGTTCCCTGGCCGTCTTTTGGGCCGCTTCAGGGTTGACATCAAGCACTAATACTCTTGCTCCTTCTTGAGCAAATCGTTCGGCAATCGCTTTACCTATACCTGATGCGGCTCCCGTTACAATCGTTCGTTTTCCTTTTAATCTATCCATGATAATCACGCTTTTTTAACAGGATTAACTAATTCTCCGATTCCTTTAACCCAGGTCTTCACGGTATCTCCCGGTTTAAGCAACACAGGAGGCTTTCTGCTAAATCCCACGCCGCTCGGGGTTCCGGTGGCGATGATATCCCCCGGTTCCAGGGTGAAGGAATAGGACAACTGCGAGATCAGATCGGCGACATTAAAAATCATATCCTTCGTATTGGCATCCTGAAGCGTCTGACCATTGACACTGCATCCAATTTCAAGATTTTGCGGATCAGGAATTTCATCCGCAGTAATAATAAAGGGACCCATCGGACAAAAGGTATCCAGTGATTTACCGCGAACCCACTGCTTGTCGCCAAACTGCAGGTCGCGTGCAGAGACATCATTCAGCACCGTGTATCCAAAGACATAGGAGAGAGCCTGATTCAAAGGCACATTCTTTGCTTTACGCCCGATCACGACTCCCAGTTCCGCCTCATAATCAACTTCATTTGTGAGATTTTCCGGGATACGGATGGAACCAAAAGGCGCAGTAATCGAACTCGGAAACTTGGTAAACACCAGCGGACTCTCAGGAAGCTCCATCTTTGACTCGGAGGCGTGATCCACATAGTTAAGACCGATCGCCACAATTTTGGAGGGATTATTCAAAGGTGCATCCAGATTTTCCCTATCCAGCGAATTACTGCAAGATGCCGTCTTCAGAACCTCTGCCAGACTTTCCAATTTACCAGTACCGGCTTGAATGAGATCCAGCATAGTTCCTTCGAAACCGACTTTTTCAAGTGGTACATATTCATTATCCGAAATAACGACCAACCGGCCGTCTTTCAGCGTCGCAAGCTTCATTATCTTTCTTCCTTCCAGATTTTACCCACAGGAAACTCGTAGGCTCTTAATGTTTCAGGTTTCATGGTACTACTATATCCCGGTTTAGCCGGGATCGTATAATATCCGTTTTCGATGACCACCGGATCAAAAAAATGCTCGTGAAGATGATCCACATATTCGATCATCCGGTTTTCAAGAGATCCGCTTATCGCAATATAATCGATGATGGAAAGATGCTGAACATATTCACAGAGTCCAACTCCGCCGGCATGGGGACACACAGGGATGCCGAATTTTTCGGACATAAGCAGCACCGCCAGTACTTCATTCACTCCGGCCAGACGGCAGCTGTCGATCTGACAAAAATCGATAGCATTTGCCTGGAATAACTGTTTGAACATGATCCGGTTGTGAACATGCTCACCTGTTGCAACTCCAATGGGTGAGAGTGCTTTTCGTATAGCAGCATGCCCAAGGATATCATCCGGACTGGTGGGCTCCTCGATCCAATAGGGTTTGAATTCAGCAAGATGGCGCATGTACGCAATCGCCTCATCGACACCCCATTTTTGATTGGCGTCCATCATCAGCTTGTGGTCGTATCCGATTTCTTCCCGGATGATCTTCGCACGCCGGATGTCATCGTCTACATTACTGCCGACTTTCATCTTGAAATTTGTCCATCCCCCGGCCAAAGCTTCTTTGCATAGACGACGAACTTTCTCATCCGGGTAGCCAAGCCATCCGATGGACGTAGTATATGCCGGATATCCTGTTTCGCGAATCTCTCGTTCTCTGACAGCTTTTGATGACGCTTTGTTTTTCAAAATCTCCAGCGCTTCATAAGGGGACAATACGTCCGTGATATAGCTGAAATCGATACAGGAAATCAGCTCTTCCGGACTCATATCGGCCAGTAACTTCCAAAGCGGCTTGCCTTCCGCTTTCGCATAGAGATCCCACACCGCATTGATGATTGCCGCCGCCGCCATATGAACGGCCCCTTTTTCAGGTCCCAGCCAACGGATCTGGCTGTCGCCTGTAAGTGTGTGCCAGAATCCCGCCATATCCGACGTGATGGAATCCATCGGCCTGCCCTTAACAAATGGAATAAGAGCTTCGACGGCTTTCACGCAAATCTCATTGCCCCGCCCGACGGTAAAAGCCAGGCCATGTCCCTCCAGTCTGACTTTTCCACTTGTCTTCAGAATAACATAGGTTGCCGAATAATCCGGCTCCGGATTCATCGCATCCGAGCCGTCCAGGTTTTGGGAGGTTGGAAAACGGATATCTTTAACCAGGATGTCTGTTATCGTAAAATTACTTTCAGGATTACCGGTCATTTCTAAAGATTTTTATATCTATCTGCGAGAAATTCAACCGAAGCAAGCAAATTGGAAATATTGATTTCTTTATTGATACTCGTTTTAGTTCTCGCTGAGCTTCATGAAATAAAAGTCACCGGAATTTACTTTTTTAACGGTAACATTGCCAAGAAAGACTGCTAATTCATCCCCGCAATACTACCTGTTTCCCTTGAATAAATTTTTTCATTTTACCCTGCTTGTCAATCCCCCTTCCGGATTTTCCATTTTTTTAATTGGAAAGTACTAAATCTGCCTGGTTGCCAATTACAGGTCTTCCTCTATCATGAAATGAATTCAATTGATCAGGATTGTACCTCGACCTTTCAAAAGCTTCTGTCATTGAACATCCGGTAAATTTAATGATATTGGGAATACAATCTTTTAGGAGGGTGGAAGAACCGGCCAAAACATTATGTTCAGGATAGGATATCAGTCCATATCCCGGGGGA
>DATFNI010000364.1:0-17830 GCA_035266485.1 Balneolales bacterium | reverse complement strand
TCGCTCACCATGACGGTATTTCAGGACAAATGCGGCCACTCCGAAACTATTCAGCCATTCAGCCACTTTATATCCTTCCTTGTCCATGGCTTCATGAGAATAGCCGCCGCCAGGACAAACAAGCACTCCTGTTTCTGTAGCCTTGGCTTGGGGCGGTAAAAAGATCGTCAGATCGGGTTTGTCAGCCGGCGTGTCCCCTTTGGCCCCGGGCGCTCCATTAGGCCAGACAAGAATAGTTTTCCTGCCAGCAACAACCTGTGCCTTAGTATTTTGTGCTGTCAGTCCAATCACAAATGGAATAAACAGGGCAGTAAGCCAGAGATATTTATGCATCATTATCAACTCCTTTGTTGGTTAATTAAGGAAAACAAAATTATTTGATCCACCACCCTGACATCCAGCCCGTTCATGCTCAAACAAAGAAGATAATCAAGCCGGTAACAACAATACTCGCCTGAGTAATGTTGCAAGCACACCCATGTCACCGCATGCCGGCCCGCTATCCTTGCAGAGTATAATCACGAAATATTATAGCTCCAACAACAAATTCGATTCGGTGGCATCACAGATATCCCAAAATTAACCGGGAGATGATGATGTCGTTTTGACTTATATCTTAAATCACACGTCTCTTATAAAAAGTAAAAGGGCTGTTTCACCAGCCCTTTTACTCGGTTTATCTGGTAACCAGGGTTTGCTTGAGGTTACCTAAGAGATTACTATCTAAAAGATATTCGTGCTACAATCGAAAATATAAAATGTAATCGGTACACTTCTGTTACCGATAACACGCCTCTATGATAAGAATTCAGTCTGTCAAAAGTCAAGAGACCCTCAAAATTTATACGTTTAAATGAGTGAAAATAATTTGTATATGGCGTTTTACCCTTAATAATTGTTTTTTTCTGAAATTGCAGACAGCCCCTCCCGGTTTATGGAGGTTCATTAAACAGAATTAATAAGGCACCTATTGTTTGTAGCGAGAATAATAATGATGTTTATCTATGTAGATGCAACGTCTCTAAGGTGTTTGTTTGGGGTCCACCAGGCGTTGCATATGATTGAATAGGTAAAACAGTATTTTCAACTAAGTCTGCGAACGACAAACGTTGGCCGCGCTATGTCGTGTTTAATGACAGATAAATCAGATCGAGGCAACAGGAGTCAATTATGTTCAGCTTATCTGATCTTCGGATGAATACGGACAATCTTTCACTACGAACGGCAGGTGTTTTATTCTCCTTGTTGGGTCTTATCAATCTCTTTAGTGAGGCTTTCCGGCCGGTTCATGCCATTATTAGTACCTCCAACATTGCATACATCATTTGTCTGCTGATCGGTATTCTCCTGTTTCTGAGGGTACGGGCTATTGTGCCATTTGCCCGGTTCACAGTCATTGCAGGATTTGTATTACAAGGTGGGTATCTGATCCTGCATGGTCTTTTCCTGAATTTTACGCTTCAGCTTATTTTGTGCGGCGGGTTTTGGATGGTGCTGTCACCACGTTCACAGGAATTCCGGATATTACAGATAAGCGGCGTTCTGTTTGCCGTTCTTGTACTGGGCGTGGATATGTTTACCCTGGTTACCCGGTATGATGATACGGGTAGAATGAAAGATTACCCTGTAAAAGGTATTTCGGCTGCAACTGTCGACACCGTGTATGGCAATGCGTATGCATACAGGCTTGATTTCGGGGAGTCAATCTGGCACGAGCGCTACCGCAAAACGTACCTAAGGACTGATCCCGCCACGGATCTCTGGCTAGTTGACCCTCAAAAAGATGCCCATTTAATGGTTATTGGCGAGCAAACGCCTGATGGTTCCAATGCCAACCTTGACGCTTTTGCTGCAGCGGTCAGGTACAATCTTCTGGAAAAAAATCCCGGTGCCCGATTAATCGGTATCAACCGGTTATATGGAATTTATTACGATGGAATCCTACTTAAACTAAAATCAGATGTAGATGGAGTTCCCCTGGAATATTTGGTGGGACTCTATACTGTGAAAAGCTATGCCTTTCAGGTCATCGGTTATACGCACGTAAAAGAATTCCCGTCTTTCGAGCCCAATTTTGTTGATGCAATCAAATCATTCTATTTTGATACAAAAGCTCAACAAAAAATGAATCAAATCCACGGGCATAATCCCATAGCCGATGATATGCACTGAAAAACTCTGAATACTGGTCAGATCATTGTTTTTACTTACAAAAAAAGGGACTAAAAAGGTCCCTTTTTTCTATAAATATTCCAATGTATCTCTTACAAAATGGGCAAGAGCTGGTTCCCGTAGAGATGCAGGTATGCATACATGGTAACGACAGCAAAGACGAGGTTGAGAATCACGACGAAGAAAATCGTGCTCAAACCCCACTTTGTCCCAAACATCCCGGGATCCGGAAATGTTTTTCCTTCTCCGTAGTGAGGATGATACTCTTTAAGGGTACCCAGCATCACCCCCGTGAACAACCCCTGAGCAAAACCAAATATCAGTCCAAATGGGATGCTGGGTTGTTGAGACAGACCAAGCATGAGGGTGACATAATAAAATCCCCAAAAGGCACCGTACAGTATCATTAATCCCAGCCCTACCGTAAAAACACCTGCCTTCTCACTCGGATCTTTAAAGATCGAGCCGAGAATCTGTATGAAATCGACTTTCGAACCAAATAGCCGGAAAATGTACATCACAACAATCAACGCAATAATACCGATAATACCGGACAAAGCTGCTAACCATAGGTTGGCGTTAAAACTCATTGTAGAACTCATAATAGGCGAATTAACTACTTAAGGGTTAGTGACCTGATCAAAATACAGCCCAAATGTAATAAAACAATCACAACGATAACATGCTTTTCCAAGAAAATGTTTTATAGTTACATTATAAATATTTGTAATTTCATTATTTAAATAGAGGAAATAAACATGTCTTCAGTTAGCGTTCGTTATATTGTGAATGATGTGGATGAAGCCATCACGTTTTACATTAAAAACCTGGGCTTTGAACTGGTAATGCATCCGGCCCCGCCGTTTGCCATTCTTTCACAGGGTGACCTTCGTCTGCTGCTCAGTGCTCCCAATAATCAGGGGGGCGGAGGACAATCCATGCCTGATGGTACCCAACCTGAACCTGGTGGGTGGAACAGGTTTCATCTCAAAGTTGATGATCTTGAAAGCACAGTAACACGTTTAAAAAAGGCGGGCGCACATTTTCGGAATGAAATCGTCGAAGGGGTAGCCGGCAAACAAATACTACTGGAAGACCCGTCAGGTAATCCGATTGAATTGTTTGAATATTATGAAAGGGATAGTAGTTAGTAGTTAGTTGCCCATGGTATGTGCGGACATCCTGCAACCAACAGCTGACCAGGAACTACTGACAGCAGACTAACTGGCAATTTCCAAAAACAGATTGCGATTCATTCTGGAAACTATGTATCTTTGAGTCTGTTATGGGTCGTTAGCTCAGTTGGTTAGAGTGCCACGTTGACATCGTGGAGGTCGGCAGTTCGAATCTGCCACGACCCACATTTAAAAAAGACCTTTTTTAGGAAATATCTCTTTGAAGGACTCAGTTTACGTCTTATCTCCTCTTTCGAAGCAGTTAAATATCCAATGATATAATCCCATCCGGAATTACTATCTACTTCAAGAAGCCATAAAACGGAACCCGGTTTCACGGAACTAACACCGAATATTTAGTACCCTATCACCAGATATCCGCGTAGAAAGATTTCGGGGTCGGAGGAACCGGAAAGAGCCTGTCTGCAACCCGTCTTGCCATTTCACTGAAATTAGACACGTAATTGATCAATGCCCAACTTAACCCTCTTCTGACTCTGCGTGGCTTATATTCGGCATATCCGGATTCATAGTCAGTACTTACCAAAATATCTACGACGTTATTCACTAAGTCGGATTGATCCATGCTTAGTACAGCATTGATACTTTCTGATAATAGCTCTTTGTTAAATTTATTTGATCTGCTCATGATATTTATCCTTTGTTAATAGCCTAATCCTATTTTATCAAAGAACAACGTATCTTCAAATTATATTTGCCTAACAAAATTATCGTTATCATCGTATATATGATTGTTATTAGATTCTAATTATTATAATAGAAGTAATTAACCATCATGTGATTTTTGATCTATATTTGTCTATTTAGAAATAATTAAATAGCAATCCAATGATCTGTTTACAGTTAGTTATGCATACAATATTCTTATTGGAAGTTTAACAAAAAAAGGCCTTTAATGCCAATCATAACCCCTTTTTGAGAGAAGAAATCAAATGTACAAGTGCTGATATCAGGAAGGTAAATACTGGTACCAGTACTCCATTTAATTATACTTTAACCGATATTGTCTACTTGAAAAATAGTATATGCTTTTTCTATTTATGAGAATTCTCTTGATGGCTAATTAGAGTTATATTTAGATGATTTCAAATGATAAAATAGTATATGCTTTCTATGGAAAGTTAGTCTGCCAATGATTTTACACCTTCAATCGTAGATGGTGTGCGTTGCAGCATGTCGAACACGATAATCGTATTACTCCCCTTTTTCAGCCACGATCCGGGACAAAACAAGCGTTTCTGGGGGCCGACATTCCAATACCTGCCCAGGTTGTGTCCATTGACCACTACAAATCCTTTTTTCCACTTGCTCATATCCAGGTAAACACTTCCGGTGGTTTTCAGATTGAACGAGGATTTGAAGAAAGTCCCTGCGTGAGTACTCTGGTTTTGACTGGTAAAGGGCAGCTTTTCCAGGTAACTATTCGTCATTGGAAGCTTGTAAGCCTTCCAGTTCATCAGAACCATGTGATTCAGCAGTACCCGGTCTGTTATCCCCTTTCTGTCGATAATTCGGTCACCAAAGTTGATACGCCCCATGGCTTCGACCAAAATATCGAGTGTCGGATTGGGATTGTTTGTGGCAGGAACAGTGAGTGTGTCTGTATTCGTGCTCCTGTCCATAGTTCCCACAAACGTACCATTAAGGAAAACCGTTGCGTAATCGTGTAGATCAATGACTTTCAGCAGTCCGTGGGTGGCTCCAAGAAGTTTCGTCCGATACAAAATATATCCATAATCCTGACCGAGCTCTTCCATTGGTTTGGGTTGTGCCAGAACAACCGGTTGGGGCAGGGCGTCCATCAGGGAAACACTTTTCTTGAAGTGAATAGCGGGTATCGTTATCGGTGTAGCTACTTTGGGAACCTCAGGAAGGTTCTCTTTTGAGGGCAACATTTCTGCAATGGCTTTTCGCATTGCAAAGTACTTCGGCGTCGGTTGTCCCATTTCATTTACCGGAGCATCATAATCATAACTCGTAACATCAGGTTCATAGCTCTTTCCGTAATTGGCTCCGGTCGTAAACCCAAAGTTTGTGCCGCCGTTAAGCACATACAAATTAAATGATTTGTCGTGCTTCATATACCATTGCAACTGTTTTACGATATTCTCAGTACCGACCTTTGCCCATTTTTCTCTCCAGTGAGTCAGCCATCCAGGGTAATATTCACTGCAAAAGATGGGGACGCCCGGTCTCCATTTCGAGACCCTATCGAACTGATCATCATTGACGCCCGGATCCAGTCCAATAGCTAATCCCGGCAGTGAACCGGCTTCAATATTCTGCTTTCCGGCACCATCAGCTGTAAAAAAAGGAACATCGATCCCGTTCTTCTTCCACAGCGCGACTAGCTGCTCTAAATATGGTCGATCATTTCCATAGCTTCCATATTCGTTTTCGATCTGCCACAGGATAATGGGTCCACCTTTACTGATCTGTAGATCCCGAACCTGATCGGCAATTTGTTTCACATAATCTCCCACATTGCTCATGTAGGTTGGATTTGTACAGCGTACCTTGAGTTCGGGATCTTTCAACAACCAGGGAGGCAATCCGCCGAAATCTCTCTCTCCACACACATATGGTCCGGGTCTCATAATTACTTTAAGCCCAACCTCGTCTGCAGTCTCGACAAACTTCCTGAGATTATTGATGCCGGTAAAATTCCATTGCCCTTTTTGTGGCTCAACGTCACTCCAAAAAATATACGTGGCTACTGTATTTAATCCCATAGCCTTAGCCAGTTCCAGACGCTGTTCCCAGTAGGCCTCGGGTATTCTCTGATAATCAATTTCCCCGGATCTGATCTGATACGGTTGCCCATTCATCTCAAATTGTTCACCAGACATGCTGAATTTATTTTGTTGTGCGAATGAGGAACTGACTCTTAGCAGCATTACACATAAAATGGGCAGGAGATTACGGAATAGAATAGTACCTTTCATTTGATTATGATTGGTTTCTGGAAGTGGTTTTGATAGTATTATAAGTAAAGTTTCAGACTGAAGTGTCTGGACGTGCTGTTAAATTCATTATTCTATGTTGAAGGAGTTCAGGCAGATACAAACTCCAGCATTGCTGGAAGGTAACACTTTTTTGATTTCTGACTCTCCATTCACTGATGTAAATTACACCCAATCCTGATCTCCTAAACTATATGATTAAAGAATGAGGTATATCTGTCTATTCCTTCTGATCATGGCTGTAAGTTTTAGTGATTCAAACGCCCAACAGGTGAAAGTGCCACCATATTACCAACTGGATTCTTCTCTGAGTGATTCTCTGCGTGGCTACGTCCATGATCTGGGATTGGACAGTACGTTTGATGTCGGAGCGGATGGTACCGAACAGATTTCGTTTGCCGTCATCGACCTGACGGGTAAGAAACCAAAGCTGGGTGGAGTGAATTACGACAACTTCATCTATCCGGCCAGCGTCTATAAAATGTACGTTGCGGCCGAGGTTCTTCACCAGATCAGCGAGGGTAAATACTACCTTACAACTAAACAGGTTACAAGATTTCCCAACACCGTTGATACCGTCAAGGAGATCCAAACCGATCCCAGACCGCTTCTGCAGGATGGTGATACGGTCACCGTCGGTTATTTGCTCGACCTGATGCTCACCCGTAGCGACAACTCGGCTGCCAACTGTCTGATCGATCTGACCGGCCGCCCGAACATCAATAAGCTGATACACGACAACGGATGGTACGGCAGTGAAGTCACCCGCAAGTTTTTGAGCCGGAAGTATGAAGACCCTGGCTACAAAGATATTCGTGGAACCATGACCTGTGCCTTGCATGCCGCCGATTACATGTATAAAGTTTATGAGAATAAGCTGGTTAATCCATGGGTTAGCATGCAATTAAAGACATTTTTTGGCAGGCAGCGTGATACAACAAAACTGGCCGCCGGGTTGCCTCATAATGTCATGTTCTATCACAAAACAGGCTGGTGGTCGTACTGGACCAATGATGTGGGTATTGTCGACGACGGCACGGTTAAGTATATCATTGCCTGCTTTACACCTGTTCCTGAAGATAGAGCGGATCCAAAACTGAAGGTTCTGTCAGCGGATGTATACCGGTTGATGAAAGAGCGTAGTGTTGAGGAAATAGGGAAATAAGGGAGCTGTAACACTACTGCATCAAAGCAGGTTAGCTTAAATCCGCCGGGTTATTCTGATTACTATTCGGCGAATTATTTCTGGTAAGTTCTTGCAACTTCTGCAATAATCTCTCTTTTGCACCTTTATTGCTGTTTTCCAATTCAGGTGTGTTTTCAATGAAATGGATGTCGTACCTAAGCGCATTAAGCATCTGTGTTTCGACAGACTTGCGTTCCCTGAAGTCCGGGAAACGATGCATAAAATCATAATAAAGTAAAAAGGTCAAGGGATAAGTATCCCAATACTTTTCCCAATCAGACACAGTTTCAGGAAGTAAAACTTTTTTGATCGTACGGTTAAAGTTCAATGCATCCGTCATGTTTTTAACAAACTCGCTATCTTTAGCTAAAATCAGTGTTTGAATATGTTCCTTTTCGGATGGCAATGTCACTGACGTTTTTTTGTACAGGTTATTTATTTCATGAACAAACCTCTGCGCAATAGTATTTTCACGGTTAACATCGAACTTGATTTTCAATTTAATCCAGACACCTATTGGCCTCCCGTTTCCCAAAGCGGGATTGAATACCATATTCCTGCAATATTTTTCTGCAGTACTATCGAGGAGCGGATAACCGGAAGATTCTAGTAGATTTGCTCTCCTCACTCGCCCCTCTTTATCTATGTATACCATAATTTTCGTCATCCCTGTAAGAGAATTTTGCTGGGCCTGTACGGGGTAGAATATCTTTGGCTGATATTTTAACGTCGGTGGTGTGTAATCATTTGTTTTAAGATACTTCGTGTGCCCACAGCTCGAAAAAAAAATGAAACATGCTAAAACAATTCCGACAATTCGTCTCATGGGTCACCTCTTTCGACTTTAGCCATCGCCTTGCAAAGAAAACCAGGAAGAAACCACAAATGTCATCCACTGATGATAACAGTAAAAGTTTTAAAATGGTTGCTTCGGATAGGTATGTTTTTATGGAACTTTTGATCTTTGGCAAAGAGGTTCCAAATACGATAAAAAAGTTTCCCTCGTCAAAATTCATCGAAGAAACCGGGCAGTTCATCGAATAAAGTTTGTGATAATCTTACAAATCATGTTCTTACTTGTGGTTACCGATAATTAACCCAAGGTGAACATCATGAAAACGAAACGATTATTACGGGGAATACCAATGTTGGGTCTCGTGGCTGTAATTGTCACGGGTTGCATAACCTCTGTACATCCGCTTTTTACCGACAAAGAGTTAATCTTTCGTCCTGAACTCATTGGCACCTGGCAAAATGACAATGAAACAATGGTATTCAGAGGGATAGACAGCACACATTACTCTGTATTGTATGTTGAAAAGACCGACACAACAGAACTGATCGGCCGGCTTGGGAAACTGGGCGACCATTATTACCTGGATATGACCATTGATCCGCATGATCAAAAGGTTAATGACTTGTTAGGCACCTATATCTTTCCGGTTCATATTTTCTTTAAAGTGTCATTTGAAAACGGCCAGCTAAATATGAATGCGTTTGCCTTCTCATCGGACTGGCTCGAAAAGCTAATCCAGGAACGTCGAATCAGGATTAAACACGAGGTAGAAAATGATCAGGTATTGTTAACGGCATCGACGGAAGAGCTTCAGAAGTTTGTTATCAAGTATGCCGATGAACCAAAGGCCTTTGACAGCGATCCGTCTTCTTATAAACGAATTACAGCGCCATGACAAAACCCAATGAAGCATCCGCCCTCTTGCAAAATCGTGGTGTTCAATACGCGATATTCTGGCTGGTGTCGTTCCTGTTTTTGGTGAATTACTTCACCCAGGGATACGACATCGGCCTTATTGATATCGTTTATACCCTGCTCTTTCATATCAGC
Organism: Balneolales bacterium; assembly: GCA_035266485.1. Taxonomy (GTDB): domain Bacteria; phylum Bacteroidota; class Rhodothermia; order Balneolales; family DATFMH01; genus DATFNI01. The sequence goes on along the minus strand of DATFNI010000364.1, from coordinate 8,467 downwards.
TTGGTTTTTGCAGTTAGTATCAATAGTTTTTACTTGTTGCCCAATTACTTAGCCCATGAAAAGTATTATAAATATAGTATCCTTTTGTCGGGTCTTATCATCATTTCGATGTGGCTGAATATCTTTACATTTCAATATTTATCCGACTGGATTTTCCCGGGGTATTACTTCGTCTCATACTATGAATGGTGGGAGTTGCTGGAGTTCCTCATCATTTATGTAGGGCTGACATCTATGCTTGAATTTTCCAAGAGTTGGTTCCGGGAGATGCAGGTCCGTCGTGAAATGGCGGAACTGGAGCAGGAGCGGGTGCAAACCGAATTGAAGGCCCTGCGTTCTCAAATTAACCCCCATTTCCTGTTTAACAGTCTGAACCACATCTATGCCCTCTCGGTCAGGCAGTCTGTTCAAACGTCCAAAGCCGTGCTGCAGCTTTCCGAGTTGCTTCGTTACGCTATCGATCACATGGACAGGGATCGGGTTCCGCTGAGAAAAGAGCTGGAATACGTCACTCAGTTTATCGAATGGCATAAAGCGAGGATTGATCATCCGGAACGTATTGCATTCACCTGTGCGGAAACGCCGGATAAGCTCCAGATCGCTCCTCTCCTGCTGGTTGTATTCGTTGAGAACTGTTTCAAACACGGCCGCCTGTCACGGATTGACGACCGGATTATTATAAGTGTAAGCCTAACCGATTCAACCCTGAAACTTATAACAGAAAATTCCACCGATCCGGATCGTGAATTGCCGGCTGAAAGTACCGGACTGGGACTGGAAAATGTTCGCAGAAGACTTAACTTACTGTATGATGAGAGGCATCATTTGGATATCCAGAATACAATTAACCGTTACAGGGTGTCCTTAACTATTGAACTGGAGTGAGTTATGATTCGTTGTCTGATTATTGATGATGAGCCTTCGGCACGTGAAATCCTCTCAGCCTATATCACGGATTCACCTCAGCTGGAGCTGGCCGGCGCGTGCAACAACGCACTTGAAGCGATGGATTTTCTGGGTAAAAATCCTGTTGATTTACTGTTTTTGGATATCAATATGCCGAACTTGTCCGGCATCAGCTTTTTGAAATCCCGAACGCACCTTCCTTCCGTAATCATCACTACCGCCTATGATGAATATGCTCTGGAAGGCTATGAATTGGATGTCGTGGATTATCTTCTGAAACCCTTCTCGTTTGAACGCTTTTTAAAAGCGGTTGAGAAGGCGGAAAAACGACTAACCCCTTTGTCGCCTGAGCAGAATTTTCTGCTGGTCAGAGCGGACAAGAAGACCCACAAAATTGCCTATGCTGACATCCTTTACATTGAATCACTTGGCGATTATGTGATCATCCATACCTCAACCCAAAAACTGACAACTTACGATACTCTGAAAAACCTGGAAGAGCAGCTCGTTCCGCATCACTTTATTCGTGTTCACAAATCTTTCCTTGTCGCGCTGGATAAAGCCAACTACATGGAGGGGAACCTGTTAGTCATCCGGGGGTGCGAGATACCCATTGGGGGAAGTTACAAGGAAGAAGTAGTTAACCGTTTTATGAGGTCATCTTTAAAATAGAGCCTGTTTTTACCGGATTAACATCAACTTTTTCACCTCGTGGAATGTGCCTGCGTTTATGGTGTAAAAATAAACCCCGCTTGCGAAATTGCTTCCATCAAATTCAACTGAATGCGAGCCTGAACGTTGTGTATCATCTTCAAGGGTGGCCAATTTTTGTCCAGCGGCATTATATACATTTAGTAACACATGCTCAGTCTGAGGCAATGCATACCTGATAATTGTAGTCGGATTAAACGGATTGGGATAGTTTTGCAGAAGCTGGAATCCGTCCGGCCGGGTATCAGTATTCGAAATAGCCGTTGAAACGTTTTCGATCGGTCCGCCCGGAGTAATGTCCTTACCTGCAAGGCCGGGATAGGTTGAGGCATAACGATAAATTTTGAACATGAGGTTCTTCTCAGGCGTGTCGCCCTGGGGGAGTATTCCATTGCCGCTAACCGGATTAATATACTCCCAAACGGTTTTGCCCACACTATCAACTTCAAAAAATTTACCGGCCGTACCCTCGCAGATCAGGGTATTGCCATTTGGAAGCCGGTCTGCACCGGAGATATTCTGAGCGTAAAATGTACCCGGCGATGGATTTGTGTAACTCCATGTCAACGTATCAGGACCGTATTTGCCGGAGTTTTCGAGGTAGTAATTTCCATTTGAATTGAGTGGAGGCGTGATTTCATCAACAGATGAATAGCCCCTGCCAACCCCATTGTCATGTGAACAGATTGGATATATAATCGTCTCTCTTAAGTATTGGCTTCTAAAAGAATGACGGGAAATACCACTGAAAATATCCCATCATTTCGTCGTTATCAAGATCACCCCGTTGGCTCCTCTGGTTCCATAAATAGCGGCATTGGCACCCTTAAGAACATCGATGGATTTGACATCTATCGGATTGATAAACTGAAGATCGCTTGAGCCATTGAGTGGTACTCCATTGAGAACAACGAGTGGTTCGTTGCTCCCGGTCAGGGTATGGATTCCTCTTATTCGTATCGAAGTTCCGGATACAGTCAGCCCCGCGACCCGTCCCTGAAGATATTGATAAATATCGGTATAGCCGTTCATTTCGTTCATTTTAGGTTTGAGCGTCGAAACCGATCCGGTTATTTCGTTGGCCTTTTGATATCCGTAGCCTATGTTTCTGAGTTGATCAACCCCCACAGGATGTTTTTTTACATCCTTATTCTGCTTGATCAATTGAGTATTTAATGTGTTGACACTAACGGTTGAAATCACAGAATCCTGTTTTTGTTTTTCACTCTTCTTTTCCTGGGCAAAGAGTGAGCCAACACAAAAGGTCAGTATGAAAAATAAAGTAAACAGGTGACGCATGGTGGGCCTCCTTAAAATGATGACTTTCATAAAAATATAATAGCTAATCGAATATTAATTAGCTATTAAAAAGATCGTTTAACCTGATTTTTTAATCATAATGGTCCAGGTCACTTTTTTTAAAACAGGATGTCGATTTTGCCGTTCGCCAAACGACTACTTACTACTTAATCATCCCTAACAGAATAGAAATGAAACAATATCTGCTCTCACAATTCGATCTGCATCAACGTATGAACCTGTCAGAAATGGCTTTAAATCACTTTCTGATACAGATCTAAATAGAACGGCTCCTGATCCCTTCGGTAAAGCCTTTCAGAATGATGATTTCTTCCCTAACTCCATTGCCGGAGTGTGGGCATTTCTAAATCACCACCAGGCTTACCATATAGGTCAGATTGGAATACTGAGACGCGGTTTTGGAAAAGAACCAATGAAATACAGTTAACCTTTTGTTAACGGGCATTGCAAGTTACACACCGAATCAACAAAAAATGAAGACCATATTTGACAGGGCAGTTCGTGATGAGTTGATAGATAGAATAAACTCACTCAGTAAATACAATGAAGCCCAATGGGGACAAATGAATGTCTATCAAATGATAAAACATTGTTGCATTTATGATAGTTGGGTATTGGGCAAAAACAACCCAAAATACAGACAAACCGTCCCTGGAAGAATATTTGGTAAAGCGGCTTTGAAAAGCATGACAAAAGACGATAGCCCCGTAAAAAGAAACATGCCCACCATAAAAGACTTTATCGTTAAAAAAAAGGACGGCGATGTGGAGCATCAAAAAAAGATATGGATAAGCCTGATTGCAGAATATGAGAACTACTCAAATCCCGGGTTCATCCATAGTTTCTTTGGCAAGCTGACAGTAGAACAAACAGGAATTCTTGCCTATAAACACGCTGACCATCACCTGCGACAGTTTGGGGCCTAGAAAACAACACTCCTTAATAACCAGGTTAAAGACGAAATCATCATGAAAACGATAGGAGTCTACAGAACAAACGTGGAAAGCCGGACAAAAGCCAAACTGATTTTAGAGGCAATATACAGGCTGCTGCCCGGGTGCGAACCCAGCTTCGACCTCGAGGATTGTGACAAGGTGTTGCGGGTTGAAAGTCAATATCACGGGATCAATGAATCAAAAATCAGGGCCGTGCTTAAAAATTACGGGTATCACATGGAGAGTATGATTTAACAAACAGAGGAAAGATTCATCGGAGAATAAGATTACAGAATGTCTCCCCCGTTTCACGGGCGATGTGACCGGATTATCCATAAAACCAGATATCCCAAAAGCGAATGGGAGATAAATTCAACGCGACACTCATTCAAATCATTGCATCACAAATAATTCGCGTTGTTTATCAATATTTTTTTATTGATTATTCATTTCATGATAGCTGCTATTTATGTATTGGCATGTTATCCTGTTCATATCTGATATGATAATCAATATCAAAGAGACTGATTTTCAAACGCCTCTCTCTTCCTGGAGGCACATCCTTAACAAAACTATTTCCAAAATGAAGGATTTAAGATATATATCCAGACTTTTTTTGGGGGTATCCATACTGAGTTTTTCAGCTTTATTTTTACAACCGGTTTGTGCACAAAGTAGCGATCCGACAAATGGTTTGGTTTATCCCCCTGCCCGTCGCGACAACACCGCAGATACCTACTTTGGTACGAAAGTTCCCGTGCCATACCAATGGATGGAAAATTTGAACAGTCCGGAAGTGAAGCATTGGGTCGAAGCGGAAAACAAACTCACCTTCTCTTATCTCAATAAAATTCCTTATCGCAGCTGGATTCGTCAGCGGTTGACCAGGCTCTGGAATTATGCGAAGACGGGCACGCCGTGGCAGATTGAAGGCGGCCTACTTTTTTTTAGTAAGAATTCGGGCCTTCAAAACCAGTCGGTTGTCTATGTTCAGAAGTCATCAACTGCAACCCCGCGTTTGCTGCTTGATCCCAACAAGCTGTCAAAAGACGGCTCTATTGCTCTTGCTGGATATCAGCCTTCGCCCGATGGAAAGTACCTTGCCTACGAACTGTCGCAAGGCGGGTCAGACTGGGAAACCGTACATGTGATGAATGTTGCTACAGGCGAAGAACTCGCTGATCGCGTGAGGTGGGTAAAATTCTCGAATATCGCCTGGACCAACGATAACAAGGGTTTCTACTATTCCCGTTACCCGGAACCACCGAAAGGTGAAGCGATTAGCCAGCAGGTCATCAACCAGAAGCTTTATTACCATAAGCTTGGTACTGATCAAAGCTCAGACAAACTTATCTTTGCCCGTCCAGACCTACCCAACTGGATTATTGGCGGGGATGTAAGCGAAGATGGACGGTATCTTTTTGTCTATCTCATAAATGGTACCGCACCAGAGAATGAACTCTTCTTCGCTGATCTTGGGAACCCGTTGGAGCCGGATGTTTCTGCAAAGCTTGAACCTCTTTATACGAAGAATGATGCGCAGTATACACCGGTTGGTCATGATGGCAATACCCTTTTCCTTCAGACAACGCTCGATGCCCCGAAAGGCCGGATTATTGCGGCCAAATTCAATGACCCCGATCCAGCACATTGGCATACGGTTGTTCCGGAAGGTCAGGGTGTGATTCAAAGCGCGTCTATGGCAGGCGGGCATATTCTTGTGAATTACCAGGTGGTTGCCAAAAGCCAGCTTTCCATGTTTTCTACTGACGGCAACAAACTCGCAACCCTTTCCTTCCCAACCCTGGGATCTGTTGCCGGTATTTCCGCAAGAAACAGCTCTTCCACCATCTACTACGGGTTCAGTTCGTTCCTGTATCCCACAACGGTGTATCGATATGATATATCCACTGGCAAGACTGCTGTCTTTTTCAAGCCCACTGTAGATTTCAACCCCTCCCAATATCAGACCAGGCAAGTTTTCTATCCTTCCAGGGACGGGACTATGATCCCGATGTTCATCGTCGCCAGGAAAGATGTGAAGCTCGACGGCAACAACCCGACTATTCTATACGCATACGGGGGCTTCGATATCACAATCACACCGCGTTTCAACCCGATGTTACCGGTGTGGCTTGAACTGGGAGGTGTTTATGCCGTTGCAAACCTCCGTGGCGGCTCCGCTTACGGTGAGGAGTGGCACAAAGCAGGCATGCTCGGCAACAAGCAGAATGTATTTGACGATTTTGCCTGGGCCGCCAAATACCTGGTTGGGGAAAAATACACTTCTGAGAAGCGGCTCGGCATCCAGGGGTACTCGAACGGTGGGCTCCTGATCGGGGCTTCCATCACGCAACGTCCGGAACTCTTTGGAGCGGCATATGCCGGCGCGGGAGTTATGGATATGCTGCGGTACCAGAAATTCTCGGGCGGCGACCTCTGGGCGCCGGAATATGGAACGTCCGCAAATCCTGATGCTTTCAAGTGGCTCTACGCTTATTCCCCTCTTGTCAATGTGAAGAAAGGAACCTGTTATCCGCCAACCATCATCACAACGGCTGATCACGATGATCGGGTCGTTCCGAGTCACTCCTATAAATTTGCAGCCAAGCTTCAATACAACCAGGGTTGTTCCAACCCTATCCTAATACGTGTCGAGACGCAGACCAGCCACGGCTATATGCCGACCGACAAACGTATCGCCCAGACTGCCGACGTTTGGGCATTCGAGGCGTATAACCTTGGTGTTAAGGGATCTGTGTCAAAAGGCAATTAGTGATTCATAAGAGAGTGAATGGTTGGGATTACCCATTCACTCTCTTATTTCAGCTTATCTTTTCATATTTCATTCAATAGCTTATTATAAGAGAAATAAATGCTCCCGGGTTTTCGATCGGACTAAAGCAAAATCCTCTCACTGGATAGAAATCGAGATATCAGAGTTAAAAAGAGCATACGAAGATAACTGATTTAAACACGGACTTCGCCAGCGTTGCGGCGCGAAATTAAAAACCATTAAGAAGTTAAGTCACATTAAGATAAAATCTTAACTTGCCTTCATTCCTTAATGGTTTAAAAAAGTTACGAGATGACTAAGAAAGAAGTAACCCAATTATCTTATGAAATAACAGGTTATGCTATAAAGGTACACAAAGCGCTTGGTCCCGGCCTTTTGGAAAGTGTGTACGAAAAATGTTTGAAATATGAATTGATTCAAAATGGGTATGAGGTGCAACAACAAATTATGGTGCCGGTCTCCTATAGAGATATCACTATAGATACGGATTTGCGGTTAGACTTGCTGGTTAACGATTGTGTTGTAGTGGAACTAAAGGCAATTGAGAATATATTACCTGTTCATGAAGCGCAGTTATTAACCTATATGAAGTTATTGCAGAAACCCCAGGGATTGCTTATCAACTTTTTCACGGACAATATCACCAAATCAATGAAACCGTTCGTAAATGAATATTTCAAAATACTGCCGGACCAGTAAGATTTCGAACCATTAAGGAATTAATCTTCATGAAGATAACGTCTTAACTATTCTCCATTTCTTAATGGTTTAGAAATGAAGGCGAGCCAATGAGCAACAGGACACAATGGTAGAACCATTAAGAAGTGAAATTTAATGACCGAATCTTCTCCCGTACATATCAGGCAGATACTTGATGACGTCTATCGCACGGAGTCGGGGCGTATTTTGGCCACACTGATCCGGTTACTCGGGGATTTTGATCTCGCCGAAGATGCCATGCACGATGCTTTCAGGGTGGCGATGGAGCAATGGCAAAAGAAAGGTATCCCGTCTAATCCACGGGCATGGCTGGTATCGACGGGACGTTTCAAGGCAATAGACCGAATACGGCGACAGTCACGGGTCGACTCTCTGCAGATGGAACGTGCCGATCAGATCGAATCCGCCGCGGCGGATCCATCATCACATATTGATCAGGAAATTAAGGATGACATTCTCCGGCTCATCTTCACCTGTTGCCACCCTGCCTTGTCTGCTGAAGCACGGGTAGCACTGACTCTGCGTGAAGTATGCGGTCTCACAACCGAAGAAATTGCTCACGCGTATCTCATAACCCCCTCTACTCTTGCCCAGCGTATCGTTCGAGCCAAGACGAAAATCAGGGATGCACGGATACCGTACCGGATCCCAGCCCCTGAGGAACTGCCGGATAGGCTAGGTGCTGTGCTTCAGGTCATTTACCTGGTTTTTAATGAAGGATACTCTTCCTCATCCGGTGGTACACTTACACGGACGGATCTTTCCGGCGAGGCCATCCGCCTCGGACGTCTTCTCATGGAATTGTTGCCGGATCCGGAAGTGATGGGAATTCTTGCTTTGATGCTGCTGCATGAATCCCGACGACCGGCCCGCACCACACCTGAAGGAGATCTTATTCTCCTGAAAGACCAGGACAGGTCTCTTTGGAACAAAGAATTGATTACAGAAGGAATAACGCTGATAGAGCAATCATTATCGTCGAGGCGTTTTGGTCCCTATACCCTTCAGGCAGCCATCTCTGCCATCCACGCTGAAGCGCGTGATGAAGATTCAACGGACTGGAATGAGATTGTCGGGC
>DATFNI010000363.1:0-6282 GCA_035266485.1 Balneolales bacterium | reverse complement strand
CTGGATCATACAATTGTTCAGAGTAAAGGAACTGTTGCCTCCGCTGCCGTCATTATTGGCCCCGGAACTGATGCCCCGCCAGCCATTGCGGAACGTGCAGTTTGAGAAGGAGTTGTTCTTGCTTAATATTCCTACGTTCTTATTCCCTCCGTCAAAAAGGCACCAGGTAAATTGGTTGCCACTCCCGTTCATATACACCTGACCCCATGCCTGAGTTGGATCGAGACGTTCAAACCGGATGGGCTGACTGGAGGTTCCGTTGGCGATAATTTTGGAACCCGGTTCAACGGTCATTTCGGTACCAGAGGTAAAGCCCAGTACCGTACCGGCATCGATGGTCAGTGTGGCATCCGAGGAGATAGAGACATTGGCAGGGACGGCATACGCCCCATCAAGAGTAGTGTTACTGGCAATGGTTCCACTAAATACAAATGGGATCCTTGCTGCATACGCTTGTTGGCGTCCGGTCCGGTTATCGTTCCAGCATGGGATCAGATAATTTCCTGTTGATGTTATCCCAAGATAGTCTCCCATATAACCGGCACCGGTGTTAGGCACCTGAGATGGTGTGAAAGCTACATCACTAACCTGATAATTTTGGAAAGAAGTCCCGCCATCCATTGAACGTCCTAAATACACCTGAGTCTGGACATTGTTAGCAGGGTCAATCCGGCTGTCATAAAACACAACATTTACTCCACCAAGTGAATCCACGTGTACCCAGGGTTCCCATTTATCGGTTTGCGAGTTGTCATCGTTTACCTGTACTTTGCTGCCCCAGCTTGCCCCGCCATCCGCCGAACTGATGCAGTAGATGTAGGGAATCGTGTGGTCGGTAGTATTGGTGGCATTATCCCAAACGATATAAATTTTCCCTCTGTTTGGGCCTGAGGTTCGGTCCACGTCCATCGATGGAAAACTATTGGAACGAATATTGGTTCCTTTTGTATGCAACGACCAATGTTGGGAGTTTTGGGTATCCCATGACCGAATCCCGGAAAACCCCTGGATGGATAACCTCTTGGGTGTACCCCACGTTTTGCCCCCATCGGTGGACTTATTGAATCCAATGGCTGCTTCTTCATCCGGCCATGAATCATAGTAGACCCATGTGGCATATAAGGTACCGTCCGGGCCGACCGCTAAGCAAACTCCTTGTGCCGAATAATATCCACTGGAACCGCTTATTGAATCGGGAGTTGAAAAAGACGTTCCATCATCCGTGGACCGGGAAAATTTAATGGGATAAGTTCCCGAACCACTGAAATCGGTCCAGGCAATATAGATATTATTGGTATCGGGGCTTGAGGGATTATCATCTATCGTCATATAATCTTTGTCCAGAGCATAAGTTGGACCGGCTATTCTTTTCTCTGAGCCCCAGGTAGTACCGTCATCTGTGGACTCTTTGATCATCACGCTGGTTGAATCGACATTACCTTGGCTATTGTAATGAAGTCTCAAGTAACTGTAAAAGGCATGTCCGTTTAAGTCGTAGGCTACCTCCGGATCAGAGAGACCATTAATATTTGGATTTATAGTCTTATAAAGACTGTCGCTTCCGGTCCAATTTTCTCCGCTATTTCCAGAATAATAGTATCCCTGATTCCCCTCGACGGGGCTCACCGTCTGAATCTCCGAATTGTCACCTGAAAGTACATCACCACCCATTGAGACTATTGACATCTCACTCTGATCCACATTGCCATCGGGGTATAAAGTGATATTTGGATAATTGGATGGTGTGGACTCTACGGTTAAAGCATTTGGAGCAAGAAGAGAAGACGTGGCCGAGCTTTGGGGACCGGTTATAAATGTATACATCGATGCCTTTTGTGAAAGTGCGGCTTCAGTAAACATGGACAACAAGAGTATCCCTTCAAAAACAAAACATATCAGTAGCTTTTTCAATGATCCCTCCTAATCTTAGGTTTTTGTTTTAATTTCATACAAACAAGATAGATTTAACCCGATAAAAGGGTCGTTTTGACTTGTCATTCACTTAACACCCATCACACTAACCATTGTCTGATAACATTATCTTTCTCCTCTGATGTATACCCCATCAGCACTGCTGCCGCTTACGCCACAATATATTTTGGCGTTGAGGGTATTAATTTCGATGCTTTGAACCGCTCCGGAATCCGGCAAGCCCTCACTGAAGCCGGACCACAATCTTCCCCCGTTTGTTGATTCATAGCAAAGGGGAGCCTGACTACCGGAAAGCCCCAGAAACAATTGATCCGGGTTTTTGGGATTGATCGTCATCGACCTGATCTGTCGGTCCTGAGCACTCAAACCCGCGTCCATCTTCTGCCAGTTCTTCCCTCCATCGGTAGATTTATATACCCCACCCTGATAATTGGATTTTGTAGAAGAATCAACGGCGGCATAGACCGTTTCCGGAGATTGGGGATCAACCGCTAACAGGCTCGGGGAATTTACGGTAGATCCCAGATTCAGTTTTTGCCAGGATTTTCCCTGATCCGTACTCTTGTAGATGCCATCATTATATCCGGCATAGAGGATGTGATCATTCGATGGATCAATGGCCAGTGTGTATAGTTCCGGTTCTGAAATACTTGGTGGAGGCTGGATGGTGCTCCAGGTTTGTCCCTGGTCTACCGAATGGAGGATATCTCCGGATTCCTCGGCGATAAAGACCGACTTTGGGTTCACAGGGTCAATCCGGATTGCAGAGGCTGGGCCTGCCGATAGAATCTTCCAAGTCTTCCCTCTATTTGTGGACATTTCAGTAACGTAATAATCTGAAGAAAACACTGTTGTAATCCGCCCGTCCACGTCCGAAGCGTATAAGCGTTTGGAGTTGAGGGGATCCACCTGTAGTGGCAGCTTAATATTTGTCTCTAATGATGATTTGCTGATAGAATACCATTTGTAACCCGCATCGCTACTTTCCAGCAATCCATTGCCATAAGCATAGACCGTGTCAGGGTCACTTTGGTAAATACTGATGGCAGAAACAGAATTACCCGCCGTTCCGTCAGCAAGCTGCCAGGCAGGGACTTCTGAAATGTTATCGGTGCACCCCGCACCCGTAAGTAAAACCAAGGCTATTACTAATATTGAAGACTTTACAGAAAACATTTCAGTTTTCTCCATTTTGGGCCTCACACTTAATTCCTAAATAATTAAACAGACATTGGAAAAATTCTGTTCACTGGAGACATTTTATAAAAACTGATCATATTTAAATGAATCAAAGAATCAAGGAAAATGGACTTACAAATATGAAGAAAAACCGCTTTCATATTTTTACCTCTTCCGGCATTTCTCATTTCAGGCGTCACGTTTTGTTATGTGGCCAAACGTCCTCTTGTGCGTAGCAGCCATCAACACCAGAGTTTATTGCTAACTATATAACGTTATGTAGTGATAATGACTTAAAAAAGCAAGTGAAACTTATGTTAAAATTGAATGCAAATCATCTATCTTTTTGGCCTCCATTGCCGGTCAATGCCTTACGGGTTTTATGTAATGGCGGATGTGCATTTTCCTGGATCTTGCCAGGTTAAAACCCCACCTATTCCACTCCTTCAACCATTTTGAATTTTCATGTTTGATTACGTTATTAGGAATGGCAAATAAAAAAGCACTCTTCTCCTCATATGAGGGAAGCGGTGATGAGTTCTTATAATTTGCCGTTTTTGCTATGGACGGCGTTGCCACGCCGTCCATAGTTTTAAGAGTTAAGACATATCTTTTTCCTTTACTTGCCTAATTGTGATAAGGGAAATTTGCTGATACCGATATCCCCGATAAACAGCCACGAACCATTAGAGGCAAAAGAGACCGCTCCGGCACTGTCCAGCAGGGCCCAACTGGCTCCTTTATTTCCGGAATAATAGATTCCGTGGTTGCTTCCTGCAAAAAGATCCGAGCTATTTGAGTAAAGCTGATACACATCATGATCCGTAATACCGGTATCGGCATGGCTCCAGTTTTTCCCTTTATCAGTGGAGATGAACACCCCACCCGTAGAATCTTTCCCATAAAATTTAGAAGCACCGGCAAAGAGACTGGTTCCAAGCGTTGCTAAACCTGTGAAGTCGTAATTGGTTGAGTTAACTTCTTTCCAACTGGCCCCATCGTCGGAGGAACGATAGATTCCCTCTCCGGAAGTGGCTGCGAAAAGATCTCCTGTGAGGGAAACCAATCCTACTACCGGATGAGATAACTCCACAGTATCGGCCGCTGACCAACTATTGCCGTTATTTGTGGTCATGAAAACACCGTGGTCTGTACCGGCAAAGAGCGTTCCATTTATCATAGTAAAACAGTTGACATTCTCAGTAAAACCGGGATCAGGTTCGGTCCAGGTTTTTCCGTTATCTGTGGACATTAGAACTTTACCTCTGTATGCATCCCCAATACCAGCAAAAAGAGTTCCTTCATTATTAAATATATGTAACTGAGTAACCGCAACATTAAAATTATAAGGCAATTTGTTATTCACATGGATGCTATCCCTCTGCTGCCAGCTTGCTCCACTATCTTTCGAACGGAAAATGTAATTGATCGAACCTACAGATGAGGTGCCGACGATAATCTGATTTCCATCAACATAAATACCTGAAATACCATAGCCGTTCAACCCAATCTTCTGCATTCCTGCGGGATCCCCGGAACTTCCAAGTATATCACAGCCTGCAATAAGAATGGCCGCAATAATAAGGATTATATAAACCGATAAACGTTTCATAAGCATCTCCAATTTTTCAAGTATTTATTATCCTATTCTTGTTCGTTTGAAAAACGTCTGCATCCCGCCTGCGCATTCCAAACCGGACTGTTCTCTTTCTCGAAGGCAAGCCAACCATCCCTGTTCCCTGAAGAAAAACCGTATTCATGATCTTTTCCATTTCCGATTTTCACGTTTCGGGCGTCCCGTCTCTTTCGGGACCAAACGTCCTTTTATGCGCAGCCATTGATAGAACCCGGGTTTATCAATAACCACGCTACATAAGTGAATCTGTCAATAATGATCTGAAAAGGCAAGTAAAACTTATGTTAAAATTGGATACAAATCGTTGCACTTTCTGCTCTTTATTGCTGGTCAATGTCTTACGTACCAAAGAACGTTGCATAATACCCTGCGATGGTTGCTTTTTTTGACAGTAACTGATTGTAGTTATATTGTCGCCAGGAAAAGTCACTTACCTTTATCATTTATAACGTCAGGATTAGATGCGTTTCGCCGATTATGCCAAGATTTTTATTAAAGCCGGAAACGGAGGGGCCGGGTCCGTCCATTTTCGACGTGAAAAATTTGTTCCGCGGGGAGGGCCGGATGGCGGAGATGGTGGTAACGGTGGGGACATAATTCTCCGGGGGAATGAGCAGTTGAATACCTTGCTCGACCTCAGATACAAGAAGTTTCTGAAAGCGAAAAACGGAGAGCGCGGGGCCGGGGCAAACAAGACCGGAAAAAGTGCCGACCCGATCGTTCTGGATGTCCCGCTTGGTACGGTAGCCTATGAATTTGAAACACACCGGCTGATTGGCGAAGTGACGCATCCGGGCGAAGAACTCATTATCGCCAAAGGTGGCAAGGGAGGGCGCGGAAATTCTCATTTTAAGACCTCGACCAACCAAACGCCGGAATATGCCCAACCGGGTGAAGAGGGCGAAGAAATCGTTGTAGAAATCGAGTTGAAGCTGATTGCTGATGTTGGCCTGGTGGGTTTTCCGAATGCTGGGAAGAGCACGCTTCTTGCAGCGCTGTCATCGGCCAGACCCAAAATTGCCGATTATCCGTTCACGACCCTGGAACCTAACCTGGGGGTTGTAACACTCGCTGATTTTCGTAGTTTTGTACTGGCCGATATTCCGGGCATCATCGAGGAAGCCCATCAGGGAAAAGGTCTGGGTATTCGTTTTTTGAGACATATTGAGCGTAATCATCTTCTGTTATTCGTCATCAATTGTCAGAGTGATATCGAATACGAGTATCAGGTATTGTGCGATGAATTGCGTTCGTACAGGGCGGATCTGCTTGAGAAACCGCGTATTGTGGCCATCTCGCAAATGGATCTTCTACCCGATTATGAACTGGATCATGAGATAAAGCTGGATGTCCCGGTTGTAACGATTTCATCGGCTACCGGATATCACCTGGAGGAACTGAAGGAAGAGGTATGGAGAGACCTGCAGCAACACAAAGAGACGACCGGGAGCTGAGATATCTTCTTGGGTTAACGTTAATGCCGGGTATTGGTGCTCGGCGTGTGCGTACGCTTGTTCATCATTTTAAAAACGCAC
>DATFNI010000362.1:0-8561 GCA_035266485.1 Balneolales bacterium | reverse complement strand
GTTTGGCTCGTAACTTTGGCGAATGATTGTCCACTCGTGTCCTGATACACACACTGATAACCGGGCCAGTTTGACTGACCCCATACTGAGGTTGTCACTATAAGTAAAAAGATAAACAACAGCGTTGTTTTCATGATACTCCTCCATATTTTTTATGGTTGTTATTTAATCAAGGTAATTTTACGGGTGAGATTGCCTTGCGGGGTTTGCAAAAAAAGGAGGTACACTCCGCTGGCCAGGCCTGCTCCGGTTACCCTTAAATGATGCTCTCCGGGCGCCTGCACTCCTTCGGCCAGCGTTTGCACCCGCCTGCCCAGAATATCATACAGGCTTAGGCGGATACGACTTTTAACCGGCAGGGTATAAGTAATCGTGGTCGTTGGATTGAACGGATTCGGATACGCCGGATCGAGTTTGATCTCGGTGGGAAGGGTCGAGGGAGGTTTCTCTACCGGATCGGAGACCGGATTTCCATTCTCGTCAATCAACAGGTGAGAGACATAGATCGTATAATCGCCCTGGTAGTTGGCTTCAAAGAAGAGTGTTTTCCCATCGGCGGTGATGGCAGGGAAGGCTTCGAAGCGAGTGGAATCGATCCCGGCAAAATACAGGCTGTCGGAGAGCAGGGAGAGGTTCAGCGTGTATGTTTTACCTAATTTCCCGTCCATGCTCGTATCCTGCGGATTCCGATACGTGACCGCAAGATCGGAATTCGCATAATACTTTCCATCTCTTGTCGTATCATTACGTCCCACAGACAGATATACCTTCTTTCGGTCCGGGGTCACTGAAATGCCGTAATCACCTATATATCGTAACCCATCCCAGGAGGAATTCGGGAAGATGTACGGCCAGGAGACCGCCGTGTCCCAGCGGGCGGTCCCCGGATGCCACCGGGTGATGAACGTCTCCCCGCAGATCATGTAGATCAGGGTTGTGTCATCAAGGAAAGCCCCCGCATTTTCCCGGCAACCCCAATCCGTGCCCCAGCCGTAGTGAGGGTTGGTAACCGGCGGGCCCGGACTGGTGACCGGTCCCCACCCCTGTTGGGTAGAGTCCCAGTCGGCGTAAAACATCTGCCAGCCCGCATTGGTCCACTGTGTGAAAAATAACCTTTTCCCATCCGGAGAAATGACCGGCCGTTCGGGTAGCTTGTTTTTGTCTGTTATTTGCTGTGGTAACCATTTGGGCATGGACCAACCCGTATCGGATCGTTGGGTAACCAAAACCCCTCCAAAATAGAGAGTCTTCCCCTCGGCTGTGACACTTGGCCATCCGGCCCCGGCGAAATTATCCCAGATCACTCCAATCGGTACTGGTTTGCTCCACACCTCCGGGGCTTCCGGATACGTGGGAGGCTCCTGGGCTTGGACCTTGGCCGAGAAAAAGATTACGATTATGATCAAACACCAGTATATTTTCATGATAAATTCCTCTTATGGTTTGAATATTGAAACTCAGGCCAATAATGAGTATCATAAATAAAGCCCTTGTCATCCTGCGAATTGGGTGGAAATGAAGTCCCGGGCCGGGGATTCGTTTTTTCCCGAATAAACGTAAATAAGGGCTTTTTTTATTTGAAATCTATTTTTATGTGTGTATCACCTCCTTCGCCAACTGACAGCTAGAGTATGCGTAAGATAAGATGGGTTAATCTCGGTAAGATTACTTCCATTTTCATTTATTATGTAAATTTTTCCTGAGGTATTGAATAATATTTTATCAGAATTACCTGACCAGGCAGCGGCATTATGAAGCGTATTGTTTGTAGTTGGGAGAATCCTCGCATCTTTCCCTTCTCCGTCTGATAGAAAAAGCTCCTGTCTTTTGCCTCTCCCATGAGGTATAAACGATATGCTTCTGGTCCGGACTCCACTGGGTTATGACTACATGCAGATAGGAGAACAAACAATATTCCAGAAAAAAGTACACCGCAACATCGTAAGATTGGCTCTGAAGATTATCTCTTGCTGATTAGCCCATATGTAAAGTTCATCACTCATCTCTCCACTAAACTTGAATGACTACACGTATAGTAAAAAAAAAATGATAAGGGGCAACTTTCTAATACGAATATTGAACCTTCCCCTCTTTGACCACTTGACTAAAGTAGATGTAAATTCTAAAACAACCCGAAATTATAGGTTACTTATAAGGTTTTACAGATTTGGTTCCAAAGAAAGATCATATTTTACCCCATAAATAATAACGATATAAAGTATAGGGAAAATCGGTTTTCCTTTTGCGTACGATTTTTAAGTTGCCGTACGGGCAGTTTAATACTATGCGTTGATGAAACCTGTCAGGACTTCAAATCCTGACAGGCTCGGCGATTCAATTCACTGAAAACGAGTTAAACACAGCTTCGCTGGCTTTGTTGCCATTTTGTGTCGTAATCTGCTTCATGGCATACGCTACACCGTTCTCATACTTCCAATCGGAGTAGGTCACCTGCACGTCAACATTACCCTCGCTGGGCACAAATTGTGAGTAACGCAGGTATTGTGGCAAGCCTGAGTCGGGATCAATCAGGAAAGTAAGCGGCTTGGCTTCGGTAACTTTAATTTTCACCAATTCCTTGCCACCCACTTTCTCCGTTCCCATGTATTCAGGATTTAAGCTGTTCTTATCGAGCGCCACATTCAGGTAATTGCGTTTGATGCCTTCTTTCAGCATATCGGCAACCTGCGATGGTAATGGTTGCTCCTGCCCGCCCATGCTCCGTGTTGCTTTACCATCAGCAAGACTCATCACCATGGTACCTCCGGGAGTTTCTATTTCTGTCTTCATCTGATCGGGGAAAACGATGGATGTGGCAGCCTGCATCGATATCTTACCATTGGGTAACTGCGGACTGTACTGAGTGACCTCACCTTTGGTTGTTATACCCTTTATCTTAGTGCTCGTTTCGATCAGAGAAGCGGCCATCTTATTTAGCCACATCCGCCCCATCTTTGTATCTCCTTTCGCTGAGGTCTCATTGCCGACCGATTTAGGTTCGGGGATGGTGATATCGATTTTATTGACATTCCCAAACTTGTTGAGTTGATTGCCAATCTCAGATGCATTCCCCACCACCAGAATTTGCAAATTATTCGGCCTCAGATACTTTTGAGCGACACGCTGCACATCGGCTGTTGTTACTTTCTTAACATTTTCGACGTATCTCTCGAATTCATCAGGCGGCAAGCCGAGATAAGCATTTTGCATTTTCTCATTCAGGATTTTACTCCTGCTGTCATAATGGAATACGAGTGAATTTAGGAACCGGTCCCTCGTGTCCTGTAATTCCTTATCTGTGACCCCGTCCTGCTGCAGATTTTTGATTTCGTTAATGATAGCGTCAATAGCCTGAGCCGTTGTAGCGCTTTTGGTCATTACGCCGGTGTAGAAAACGCCCGGATACAAAACATTACTGGTGTAACTGCCATACACCGCGTAGGCGAGACCCAGATCGGTGCGTACATGCTTCATTAAACGACCGGAAAAGCCACCGCTGAGTATTTCATTCATAACCTGCAGCGCCGCATAATCAGGATTTTTGCGGATACCGCCGATGTGTCCCAGAAAAATCACACTCTGGTTGACATCGGATTTATCTATAAGATTGATTGTCGGCTTGTACTGGTAGTTGACTTTTGGCAAATTCATAGCCGTCACAGAACCTTTGTTGAAGCTTCCGAATGCCGAGCTGATCATCTTTTTCATGGAACCCGGATCAAAATCACCAACCACGCCGACCATCAGATTTCTCCCAACATATGCTTTATCATGGAGTGATTGGAGATCAGCCCTGGTGATATCATTGATGGTCTGATATTCTTCCAGACGCGCGTAGACGGAGTTTGGGCCGTAGATCAACCGGTCGAATTCCCTGCCGGCAATGCCCTGTACATTATCATTTCGCCGGGAGATGACGGTTTTAGCCTGCTTTTTATCGAGCTCGATCTTGTCATCCGGGAAGGCCGGATTTTTCAGAACGTCGACAAAGACAGGGAGCAGATCCGGCAGATCTTCCTTTAACACATTCAGGTTGGCAGAACCCGATGCGAAGTCCATCCCTATGCTGAGTCGTGCAGCTTTATCCTCAAGGATTTTGTTTAGGGCATCCGACGGATATTTTTGTGATCCACCATCACGCATCACCGATGCCATGATATCCGCCAGTCCGGATTTATCCGTAGGATCTTCAAACGATCCGCCGCGAACAATAACGTGCACATTGACCAGTGGTAACTCGTGGTCAGGCAGCATGTAGACCATGATACCATTCTTCAGTTTGAACTGCTCCACCTTCGGGAGCTTATAGCCTGGCAGTGGCGGATAGGTGAGGTCGTTATACGGCTTTTGAGCGTAACCTGCCGATATGGCAAAGTAAAAAAGCAGTAGAAATAATGATATGTGTCGTTTCATGAGTGGAAAATTTCTTTGTGAATAGTTTGAGAAAATCAATTTGCCCCAGCAGTAGCGGCAGCGTTTTGCTTCGGCTCAATGATACCCACTGTCCGGTTAGAGGTCACCAGATATTTTTGGGCTACCCGCTGAATCTCAGCCGATGTAACTTTTGCCAGTGCATCCAGGTCTGTGAATACCGTCCGCCAGTCGCCCCGCTGGGCCTGGGCCTGGGCCAGGGCCAGTGCCATCCCCATGTTGGAATTGAGGCTGCGAACCAGCGAAGCTCTGGCGTTGGTGATCGCCCGGTCGAGCTCGGCCCTGGTTACGCCATGCTCCTTGATATTTTCTATCTCCTGGTCCATAATCGCTTCCACGGTATCGATGGAGACACCCTGGTTGGGCACCACGTATGTAAGGAACATCGACTGGTATTTGTCCCCGGGGAACCCGTTGAAAGCGCCCACATTTAAGGCCACCTGCTTGTCTTCAACCATATTCTTGTAAAGACGCGAGGTGCGGCCGTCAGACAGTATGGAAGCCAGCAGTTGCAGCGGTTTTGCGTCTGGATTTTCAGCACTCACGGTATGGTAACCGGCTAGATACCAGGGCTGGCTGTTTTCGTGAATAACAAAGCGGCGTTCCCCATACTGTTCAGGTTCCCGGATCGTCATCAGGGGGGCATCCGGCTTTTTGGGCATGCGACCGAAGTATTCTTCGGCCCACTTCTTCATTTGCGCCGGGTCTACATCGCCGGCAATGGCCATCACAATATTAGCAGGAACATAATATTTGTTATAAAAATCCTGCACATCCGCTATCGTGGTCGACTTGATATCCGATGGCCATCCGATAACAGGAGTGCCATACGGACTGGCAGTATAAGCCACGGACAGGAATTCCTCGATCAGCCGGCCGAGGGGCCTCGAGTCGGTGCGCATCCTGCGTTCTTCCATGATGACGTCTTTCTCTTTGTAAAATTCGCGAAAAACCGGGTGCATGAACCGGTCCGATTCGGTACTGAACCACAATTCTGCACGATTTTCCGGAAGGCTGTAATAGAAAATCGTCTGATCGCTACCCGTCGAAGCGTTCATGCCGACACCGCCATTGCGGTCGATGATCTGCGAGAATTCATTATTTTTTACATACGTCTTGGCTTCAGCCTCCAGTTCTTTGAACCGGGACCATTCCTGTTTACTCTTTGCCGAATCAGGCTGAGGCTGTAGCGTAGACCGAAACCATTTTTCGTAAGCCCGATCCTCTTCAGCAAGAACCGGTTTCTCCTTTTCCCAGTCCGTGGTACCAATCGTTTGTGTGCCCTTGAAGGCCATGTGTTCGAAGACATGCGCTTCCCCGCTTTTACCGAGCGGTTCATTGACCGAACCGGCATTCACGAATGAAACAAAGCTGGCGACCGGGGCTACATCCCTCTTTATAATGATAAATCGAAGTCCGTTATCTAGCGTAAAAGTCGTAACTTTCTTCTCAAATGATGACAGATCCTGCGCGGTTACAGTGGCTGAAGATGCCACAATGAACAGCAAGACCATCAGCATGGTTAGCTGCATCTTTTTCATAATCCTCCCAATTAATGATATTCTATATAATCAACTGGCATATTCGGCAAAAAAAGGAAAAGTTGCCAAACGCTTAATAATTTAGAATAAACTTATGTGAGAAATAATCAAAAAGAGTGTCAAAGAGGTAATAAAAGCTGGAAATTTTTTGTGTAATCTGTATTAAAAAGTAATTCATTTGTTATGAGAAGATTGTGCTTGGGTATCATGGCAATAATCGCGTTGATTCCGCTGCAGCTATGTGCACAGACCTATACGCTGGTTGCCTATAATGTGGAGAATTTATTTGATGCCGATGGGGTGGCCGTTTTCAGGGATTATAACACCTATGATGGTCAGGGGAACCCGCAATACACCAGGGAAGATGTGTTAACCAAGATCGAACATATAACACAGGTTCTGAAACGATATGATAACGGAAAGGGACCGGATGTCATCCTGTTTGAGGAACTGGAAAGTGATTTCACCCCGCAAGACAGTACGCGTTCGTTGTCAGCCAGTACATTTTTGAACGAGTGGTCAAACACAACGCTGAAGCATATGCTTGGTTCCGGATTCGATGGCCGGATCAGGGACCTGCCTTCAGAACTTCTGTTGTTGAAAGGAATGTATGATGCCGGTTTGCGTGGATACGATTTCCAAATCGGTTACAACCGAACGGATGAGAAAGGCGAGCCGGAACAGGTGCAAAAATGTGCTGTCTTTTCCCGTTTACCTATTGAGAAAAGTAAAACCAGGATATACCCTATCCCGAATGGCAGACCCGTCCTCGAAGTATGGCTGAATGTTGAAGGGCACGATCTGATTGTCTTTGGCAACCATTGGAAAGCAGGGGCCGGCAGCCGTGATCTGGAAGAGGTGCGCGTGCGGGAAGCACGGATTCTTCGCAACCGGCTGGATCAGCTTCTTAGTCAGAATCCTTCGGCCGATATCATTCTCGGGGGTGATTTTAACAGCCAGTATAATCAGAAGCAGGTACTAAATGTCGATTCAACCGGGATAAATACCGTCCTTAAGTCAACCGGCGATGAAGTCAGTGTGGCTGGTAACCGCTCAGAGTTATTCTATAACCTCTGGTATGAGCTGCCCCCTGACAAACGCGGATCCGACGTATATCGGGGCTATTGGGGTACTCTGATGCAGATATTGATCAGTCATGGCATGTATGATGAGTCGGGTGTGCAATACGTCGACAACAGCTTCTCAGTTGGTAAATTCATCGGGTTGAATGCGTACAGGTACAGCGAAACGCCCAGATCATGGACTTCCTATGGCAGGGGAAAAGGTTATTCCGACCACTTGCCCGTCAGCATGGAGTTTAAAGTTACTTCTAAAAATAATCCCGGAGCCGGTATTCCGTTAAAGGAACCCTCGCGGTCGGATGATCATTCGGGTAAGATGGTCCCGATAACATTTAATCCGCCGGACACCAGCCAGGTTTACAGGTTAGATGCGGTGAGCCCGGATTCATTGACCGAATATCGTTATTATGATGAATTGTTTTATGTTAACAGGAAGATCTCTACAGATGGAACAATACAGGCAGGTAATAAAAATATTGAAGTATATTCCGGCGACCCCAAAGTCCGTTCTATTCTTAAGGAAGCCGCATCAAAGGGTGGGGAGCTTAGGTTTTTTGCCCGTCTGAGGGTATACCGGAATAAATTGGAGTGGGTTATCGATTCACCGGAATATTTGTTGAATAAATCTGACAGGTTGTGACGAGAAATTTCAGGATTTTATTTACAGAAGTTAGCTGGGTGGTCTGTGTCTTTTTGCTTGTTTTTCACGGTTCGGCATCAGCCCAGGTCACTGACACATTAAGCTGGCCCAAACAACTTCCCAGGGTTGAGTATGGCGAGATCCCGGATTCACTTTTTCAGATGAACCGATACCCGGGCAATCCTGACCTCGATTATTTCTTCGCCTACAAGGGATTAAGTATTGATTTTGGCCTTAAGGACAACTCTCTAATCGCCTACCTGACTTACCTGGTGCGTATCAAGGTATTGAAGCAGGACGGTGTTAAGGCATCGATCGTTGATATCCCTTACTATTTTCAAAACGATATTGAAAAAGTAACCTCTATTAAGGGGCACACGATTCATCCCAACGGCTCCCGCATCAACCTGGATTCAACGAAAATACGGACCATCGGCGTGAACAGCCGGTACAAGCTTAAAGAGTTTACATTGCCCGATGTTCATCCCGGATCGATTCTGGAGTATCGATATACTATTCGCCGCCGTTATATCGAGGAACTGCCCGATTTCTATTTCATGAATACCCGGCCAACGGATTTGTCCGTGATCCGCCTGGTCAACAGCAAATATATCCGGTATGATGTGACGCCGGTCAACATGAAGCAACCTCCGCATCATTTCGAACAAAAAATCGATACGGTAAAGAGGCCCAATATCTTCACCCGGCCGGAGGGTCCGCCGATTCTAGTCGATTATTGGTATATGAAAGAGATTCCGGGCCTTAGGGAGGAGCCGTACATCACTTCCCTGAACGACTATCGCTGGAAGATGAAATTTGCCTGGAAGTCGTTCGGAAACCCGCGGCAGGTTATCGGGAAAGGCTGGG
>DATFNI010000361.1:0-3170 GCA_035266485.1 Balneolales bacterium | reverse complement strand
GCTCTCAAATCCAGTAAAGGCAACATCATCCTGCGTGCCGGGGCGGGGACGGGGAAAACGTATAACCTGACCCGGCGGGTGATGAACTTACTTACCGGCAATC
This sequence comes from Balneolales bacterium, assembly GCA_035266485.1. Taxonomy (GTDB): domain Bacteria; phylum Bacteroidota; class Rhodothermia; order Balneolales; family DATFMH01; genus DATFNI01. The sequence continues at coordinate 3,067 of DATFNI010000361.1, read as the reverse complement.
TTGACGGCGAAGGGAAGGGAAATCCGTGCCGGGTTGACGAGATCCTGGCACTCACCTTTACCAATGATGCTGCCGGTGAGATGCGGGAGCGAATTTATGCTTCCATAACAGAGGAATTGCGAGGTACGGATGACCCGGCATTGCGGCGCCATTTGCATCGCGAGAAACGCGAGTTCGGCAGAAACTTCATCATGACCTTTCACGCGTTCTGCCAGCGCCTGTTGCAGTATTATCCGGATGAAGTTGCATCACTGTCGTTTCCAAAGACGCCGGACTCCGATGGAAACCACCCCGATGAATTTGCTCAGCTCGAAGCGGGATTCAATCTCCTGGATGAGTATCGCCAATCGGTGCTGCAGATCGAGTGGCATAAGCAATTCTACAGCATGTATAAGGATCTGGACAGCCTGCATTCGCAACTTGCCAATCTCGGAAAGCGCCGCTTTGAGATAATCATCGAAAAACTTGCAGGATTACCGGTTCATGTGCTACAAAAGGTTTCCGTACAGGGTCCGAACGACTACATCGATCGACTGGACCAGGTGCGCAAAACTGCAGCCCGACAAACGGAGGAGGCTTTCGCTCCAATTCACGATTACATGGAGCAGCATGCCGATTACTTCAAGGACCCAACTCTTGATCCGGTGACTTTTGCATCAACATGCGTGACACAAAAAAAAGAGTTCCGGCTCAGTCAACTATCCAACAGCAAGCAAACTAAGGATGAGGTCAAAGCTGCTCTCGATCCATTGATTCCAAATCTCATGACGTGGATTGGGATCTACGATAGTCTCAATACATTATTCGATGGTGCAGAAAAGTCGCTTTTGAATCGTATTGAAGAATATCAGAAGGATGACATCTTTAACGCGGATATCTCGGACTACTTCAATCTGATCGAACTGGCTGATGTCGCCCTTCGCTGGTCGGTATTCATGCGCTACTGCCGTGTTCGGGAAAAGCTCATCACATTTGATGATGTAATTACACTAACAGAAAAACTCCTGGATATGCACCCGGAGATCGCCGCTGAAATGCAGCAGCGGTTCCGTTATATCCTGATCGACGAGTTTCAGGATACCGATGAACGTCAGTGGAAGATCGTAAGCAGGCTGGCGCGTTTGGACCGGGGTGGCAACCTGATGATTGTCGGCGACCAGAAGCAGGCCATCTACCGTTTCCGCGGCGGTGACGTGACCATGATCCGCCGGGTCGAGAAAGAACTTGGCGGACTTGATAAAAGCACGTTGCTCGAACTGGACCTGAACCATTCCTTCCGGTCTAACCATGAAGTGGTCGCATTCAGCAATGATCTTTTCCAACATACCTTCCGGGATTATCGTGAAGAAGATTTGTTCAAAGCACGGGCACAGCGGCTTGATCTTCCGCCCGATAATCTTCAAAACAAGACCTTCCCTAATGGCCTGATCCGGGTTATGGGCTATCAGAAGCCGAATCAGGAACAGTCGGATAGTGACCTTCAGGTTCAGGAACTGGTGGATGAAAAAGGACATACGCTTGAAGCGCTGCGCATTGCACGACTGCTCGACCAGATTCGAAACGGCCAGATGTCCGGATATGATGACATTCGTCAACTGATGAACCGGGGCGAGAAAGCGGTTGGGATCCTGCTGCGAAGCCGGACTCATCAGCCGGAGATAGAAGAAGCGCTGCGACTATATAATATTCCTTTCACCGTATCGAGCGGCCGCGGGTTTTATCGTTGCCAGGAAATCATAGATGCGGCCAATCTCCTGTCGTTCCTTCTCGACTCGTATGATAATGTTGCGGTGGTCGGCGTGCTTCGTTCTCCATTTGTCGGACTCTCTGATGCCGGGTTATTGGCCCTTCGACTTGCCATGATCCATTCACGAAAAGATTCGGATGATCGGTATTCGTACTGGCAAGCTGCTCAAAAAACGACACAAGCTGATGGCGAGCAGTTATTACCACCCGATCGCCTGGCGTTGGAAACGATGGTGCCGGTTCTCGAAGATCTTCGCAAGGCATCCAAGTATACACGGGTCTCAGAAATACTTGAGCGTGTTCTGAACGAAAGCAATTTTTGGTCTGCCGCGGCGGATCTGGAAGGCGTTCATCAGAACATGAACAAACTGATTGAAATTATCCGAACACTCGAATTTGAAGGTCAGGGCAGCCTGTTTGATGTCGTCACTTTCCTGCGGACCCAGATCGATGGCAACGCCAATGAAAAAGAGGGGGAGCGGCCGGATGCCGGTTCCGTGCAAATCATGACCGTTCATGGTTCCAAAGGGCTCGAATTCCCTATGGTGATCCTGCCCGATATGATGAGCAAAGGTGCCGGAAGAGCGGAAGTGTGTGTTAGTCCGGAGGATGCCTGGATCAATGGCCTTCCCTTATTCGCTTATAAAGACACCGACAAAAACGATTACAACAATGACAGCGATCAGGATGCATCGGCGCTGTATCGTTACCTGAAGCAGCTTGAGACCGAACGTGATGATGCGGAGACACGCCGGCTGTTCTACGTGGCCGTTACGCGGGCGGCGCATCACCTGGTGCTATCCGATACGGTAACCTATAATGAAAGACGGTCCAATCAATCGAAAATAAGCTTCGGGGGATATCTCGACGAATGGCTTAATGCGGGCGGAGCAGAAAGTGAACTTGTAATCTTCGACCGTTCGACTTTTGAAGAACTGCAGGATATCGCGTCCAGGATCGACAGTGGCGCTAAAAAATTTCCCGATCAACCGTCCGATGAAGCCATGCCGCTTCATTCGGATACCTTGACAAACGCCATGTCCAACGGCTTGATCGAAGGCAAGGCCGTCACATCAGGCAAAGAGGACATTGTTTTTGAGGGGGAAGCTCAGCTTCATCTTTTTGGTGGCGGACCAGGCTGGGGTCGTTTGCCTGCTAACGAAGCTGGGACACTGGTCCATAAACTGGTAGAACTGGATATCGACGATGGGAAACAGGAAAACAGGATACTGGTTAATGAGATGACACGGCTGGGCTATCCGCCGCGGCGAATTGATCACGGCTGGGAAGAAGATCGCATGGAAATCCTTCGCCAGTCTCA
>DATFNI010000360.1:0-2982 GCA_035266485.1 Balneolales bacterium | reverse complement strand
ACAAAAACCGGTCGGGGTGCGCAAATAGCAAATAATTCATTCGAATCCGCGTCATCCTTTTTTTCTGTGTTTTATTCTTTATGAAGTGGATACCTTATCTCTTACTCATATTAAATACTGCCGTGATAAACGACCTTGTCTTTGCCAACCAGTCTCACCAAATCAGGCAGATCGTAATAACGCAACACGTTGGGCAACACATAGGAGTAGGCATCCATCATCCTAGGATGTTCCAGGATGTAGCGGAAACTGGCGAGGGTATGATACAGATAGATTTTGGAGATCTGCTTGTTGAATACGGCCGCATGCAGTACCGCAGGAGCTGCGGTACCGGTTGCATATATCTCAACAGTTTTCCCATTTAAGTGATCCTGGCTGTGAATGAAGTCCATAACAGTAAATACGTCCTCAACCCGCTGTCCCATCAATGGATGCCCGATGTGCAGGGAAATCATTACGTTCCGGTACTCATGGTCATAGTATTTCCACGCGTTGTATTGCTTGGGATCTAGTGTCTCCCCCATGCCACGCATATCAGCCAGTATGACGGCATCACCCTGGTTTAGATATTTTTCCATCAACGAGGTGCTATCGGCAATCACCGATTTCCCTTTTTCATCAAACCAAACAACCACTTTGTTGATGGTTTTACCATTTGGATAGGCGACGAGTGCCGGTAATGGTACCTGCCCTTTTCTCCGGATGATCACTTTCTTAAAAGAATAATTCCCATTGGCAGCCGAACCTCTCCAATCAAGGTTAATCTGAGTATTATCACTGGCAGGCAAGCCAAGCGTCTTACGGATCTGTGCGAGGAATTCGGCATGTGTGCTATGTTCCTGGAAATCTTTTCTCACCTTCCTGAGACTGTCTGCAATCACCAGGTTATGGTCCTGAACATCGACCTCATTCGGGAAACTGGTGTTGACCTGCCCTGTCGGGGTACATTGCAATTCATTCGAAGTCAGTATCTTAATATCTCCTTCTTTAACCTTGGTAGTATCATGATAAAACCAGCGGCGAAACCAGGTAACGACGGCCTCACGCTTTGGTTTTGAGATGCCATGTCCGTCACTCCATGTAAACTTTTTTACTTTTTCCGGTGCCCCGAGTGTTCGGTACACCTGTTTCATTTTTTCGTAAGTTTCCTTGGTTCCCACATAATTGAAGAAGTCGTAACGGGCTGACAGGATCAGCAACGGTTTGGGTGCATGCATGATAAGGTAGTCACCTATATCCAGTCGTTCCCGGCCTTCAAAGGGCATCCACCAGCAACCGTCCTGCGGACCGATGGTCAGGAACACCTTGGTACGACGGGTCACAAAACTGCATGGGGCAGCCACTTTCGCACGGGGTTCATAGGCCATAAAATACGTCGCCTGCGTTCCACCGCCGGAATTTCCAACAACACCGATTCGGGTTGTGTCAACTTCCGGCCGCGAGAGAAGATAGTCGAGTCCCCGTTCATTGTCCCACAACTGATACGCAACCACGCTGGTGCCCACTAAATTAGAACCGGCATTCAGCATGGTGTGCTCGGTCGTAGCGCCTCGCGTGAGGTTGTGCCCCTGTTTGTCTGTAAGCTGGATGCGTTCGCTCTGGGAGATCGGGTCAATCACCAGCACAACGAAACCGTGAGTTGCAAAAAGTATGGCCGTCTTCTGATAGGATGGCGTTGCCTTGGAGGTCATCTCATGTCCGCAGAAAAACAAGACTCCCGGAAACGGACCCTTGCCATCCGGGACATACAAATTCGCCGTTACATGATGATTTGGGAAACTCTGGTAGATCACCTTTTCAATATGATATCCATCACGTTGTATTTTTCCTGTGATCCCGGCATGCAATGGCGTTCCCGGCGGGAGATGTCCCAGCAGTTTAAGGAACCGCTCTCTCCGGCTGTTTCGGTACTCACGCATTGAAATGGGCGATTCAATAGCCGCATTCAGATCCTCCAAACGCTGCTTATACTGCTGATGGACATGCTGCATCAGATACTGAAACTCCGAGATCTGGCTCTTCCACGGCAGCACCTTGTATTTCTTTTGGGCAAGGGCTGGTCCGAAAGATAAAAGCAGAATTGTAGCAGTTATACATGCATGCCGGATAGATTTCTTCATCATTTACTCCCATTCAATTCGGCCTTAGGATCCCAGCCGGTGAAGATTTTTTTAAGTGAGTATTGGCTTGCCTGTTTTTGGGTGAGTTGGTGCGACCATTTCACTCTCTGAGAAGGATTGCTGCCCGGACCGTAGTCGTGATATTCGGCATAATAAGCCGTCTTATCCCGGTCGGTATCGTGCCAATTGGACCATCCTGCGGGCTTAATCTGCTTCCCAAGGTAGCAGTTCATGTACACTACCTTTGCATAAGCCCGCCATGGCCGTCCCAGGTAGTAGGTATCGGCTGCGGCCTTCCCCGCGATATGGCAGTGTTTAAACACATAGCCATAATCAGAATCCCTGGGCGTGGATGCCGCGGTTACATACCCGTTGCTCTTGCAGTTGATTGTACAATCTTCGAAAACCGCCGTCGACCAGCCAAAGATGAAATCCACCGTCCCTTCGATGTAGCAATTTTTATAAAATTGGCGGCTCTTGCGTCCATGGGTATAAATAGTGTCCTGAAATCCCAGGAAATGGCAATTAACAAACACGGCCTTATCCCCGTCCACGCGAATAGCTACAGCCTGTCCTACAGGACCTGATGAATTTTGGAACGTGATATTCTTCGCAATGAAATCATCACCAAATACAAAAAAGCTGGATGAACCGGTCGTACCCATCTCCTCGCCAAAACGATTCTTCTTTGACGCATAATCATCATAAGTAAGAATGGTTTTGTTCACGTCTTCCCCGATAAATGTAACATTTGTCTTCGAAGTCGGCAGGATCAGTTTTTCCTTGTACACACCATCTTTAATATAGATAACGGTCGTTTTTTTCCTGAAATCGGGCACCGCATTGATTGCCGCCTGCACGG
>DATFNI010000359.1:0-12175 GCA_035266485.1 Balneolales bacterium | reverse complement strand
TTTGCTCAATGACGGTGGAAGTGTACTGGCGCTGAGCTACATCGGAGCCCAGCGCATTTTTTCGAAATACAATGATATGAACGATGCCAAGGCACTCCTTGAAAGTATTGCCCGCAACTATGGAAGTCGCCTGGGTCACCGTGGAATTCGTGTAAATACGATTTCACAGGCACCCACTATCACCTCTGCAGGTTCCGGTATAAAGGGATTTGACGGGATGTACGCGTTCGCTGAACAGATGGCTCCGCTTGGAAACCCAAGTGCCGATGACTGTGCCGATTACTGTGTAACTCTATTCTCAGATTTGACCCGCATGGTTACGATGCAGAACTTGTATCACGATGGCGGATTTTCAACCAGCGGTATTACCGAGGAGCTTATCGCAAACCTGGCAAAAGCTTACAAACAAAAAGGGGAATGACCAGAGCAGTCAGATTGCGGGGCTGCCTTCCTGAGGAAAGTCAAATCATTCGGCCGCTGGTAGCTCTGCAAAGAATTCCTCAACTGATACTGACAGGCAGATTGGGCACCATGATGTAGATGTACCAAATAAAGAATGCCCCCCCGGCAAGCGCCAGATCTTTCAGAAAATGAATCTGATCATTTTGCCGGGCCATTGGGTCTTCAACTGACCAGAAATTGTGCATGATGAAGGCTGTCGGAACCAGAAAGATGATCAGGAGCCAGGCTCCTACGGTAACCCACAAGCCCAGTAGAACACTTATCCCGCCGAGGAATATCATAACACCAGAGATAAAAACGAAAAAATTCGGTGCGGGGACATTTTTGCTCTTTGCATATTCGCCCATCTGTGATGTTCGGGTCATATGACCGATACCTGACATGATGAAAATAATAGAAAACAATATTCGGGCAAGAAGAAATAAGAAACCCATAGTACCTCCGTCTTTGCTTCGATTGATAATTCAATGTTAAATTAACATGGATTGCTTCCTATTCGTTCAGTCCTGTTTTTTGTGAAATATTTCGGCTTCATCCCCTCGATTTTTTTCGTCTTGTCTTTTAACTACCTTTTAGAAATTGTCCCTGATCAACCGAATGATATACCATGTCCACCGTAATACTCGGCATCGACCCTGGTTCAAGAAATCTGGGTTATTCTATCCTGCAGATAGACGGCAATCGCTACTCAGCATTGCGGTGCGATGTTCTGCGTTTGGCACATCTTGAGGATCATTCAGAGCGACTTCAATATATTTTTGAATACCTGACCAATATCATTCAGTCATTTGAACCTGCTGCCTGTGCCATCGAGACCCCGGTCTACGGAAAGGACCCGCTGGCCATGCTCAAGCTGGGACGTGCGCAGGCTGCAGCTATTCTTGCAGCCACTTCAAATCATGTCCCCGTTATTGAGTATTATCCCAAAACGGTAAAAAAAGCGGTAACGGGACGTGGAAATGCGGGAAAAGATCAGGTTGCTTTTATGTTGCGCAAAGTTGTTGTGCTTCCGGACGAAAAACTGCCGCCTGATGCCACCGATGCACTTGCTGTTGCCTGGTGTCATTCTATGAAAGAATCACAGCAATCTCACGGTATGCCGGTTTCCAGCCGTAAGAAACACCAAAACCGAAAAGGCTCGGATTGGTCTGAATTTATTCGTGATAACCCAGAACGTATCCGGTAGATAATCCATGATCGCATATCTTAAAGGTATCTTGTTTGATAAACAGGCAAATGAAGTCATTGTCGATGTAAACGGTGTGGGCTATCAGGTGGGCATATCTACCATAACTTATGAAAGACTTCCGGATAAGGGACAACCTATTCAGCTTCGGATTTATCATCATTTCACAGAGTCTGATCAACGGCTTTTCGGCTTCATCAATCCGGAAGAGAAGGAATTGTTCGAGCTGCTCATTACTGTAAAGAATATCGGACCACGTCTTGCTCTGAACATCTTGTCCGGAATCGATGCCTCGCAACTGGTCTCAATCATCGCATCCCAGGATGCCCATCGCCTCTCTCAGATACCTGGTATCGGGAAAAAAACGGCTGAACGGCTTCTCCTGGAATTGCGCGACAAAATCGAGTCGGTCTCAATTACAACGGGCAATGGTGATCAGCTACATTTCGGTCTTTCACGCGATAGCACACATGAGGCCGCGGTCGCCTTACAATCGCTCGGATATAAAAAACAGGATGCCGAGGAAACGATCCGAAAAATACTGCGTTCTAACGACCAGTTGCGTGATACTGCTGCATTAATCAGAGAGGCACTAAAGACTCTTAACAGGTAATAATTTCTTAATCTTAAAATGGTTAATTTTGTGTGGTGAATTAAGGCCAGCCTTATTCTATTTGAGAGTCGACCATGCTGGTGTATTTCTGAAACAAATAATTCGATTGTGAATCAAAAAACCATTCTAGTTGTAGACGATGAAAAAGACCTTCTTGATTTAATCGAATACAACCTGCGAAAAGAAGGATACAAAGTCCTGAAGACGGATAATGGACTCGATGGGATACGTGTTGCAAAAAAGGAGCTGCCCGATCTCATCATCCTCGATATCATGATGCCTCAGATGACCGGACTCCAGGTCTGTGAGGTCATTCGGGAAGATGACAAACTCAAAAAAACGCCTATTGTATTCTTGACAGCCCGCAGTGATGAGAAGACAGAGATCCTGGGTCTGGATTCCGGAGGGGACGATTATCTCACAAAACCCATAAGTACCACTAAGCTTGTTTCCCGGATTAATGCGGTTTTGAGACGTTCGGAAGAATCGGAGCAAAACGAGCAGCATATTATAGAGGCTCACGATCTCACCATTGATCGTGACCGCTACATCGTTTCTAAGCGAGGGCAGGAACTTCAACTCCCAAAAAAAGAGTTCGAATTACTCTATTTTCTGGCCAGCCGCATCGGGAAGGTACTTGACCGCCAGACCCTGCTAAACAAAGTATGGGGCAGCAATATTTACGTCATAGACCGGACTATCGATGTGCACGTACGAAAAATCCGTGAGAAAATCGGTGACGATTATATCGAAACGGTTAAAGGAGTTGGATACCGCTTTAAGGAATGACGAGTAAACATCCGACAAAAGGCCCATTTACACTGGGTCTTCGCGTCAGCTTTTATATCACTGTTACCAGTGTGGTGGTCCTGTTCATTATACTTATCTGGTTTCTGCCACCGGGAGTTGCATTTCTCATTAGCATCTTTGTATCACTACTGATAGGCGGTGTTTTGTACATGATACTGAGGCGTATCCTGATGCCACGTCTTGGTATACTCTATCGAACGACACGGGCCATTGCAGAAAAAAAATTCGATACTGAGTTTGTTTCCCCTCCTGTCATTCATGATGAACTGGATCAGGTTCTTTCCATCAATGCCAAAGCCGGATATACTGTTGAAGGTGAGATTGAGCGTCTGAAACGGATGGAAAACTACCGGAAGGAATTCATTGGAGATGTTTCTCATGAGTTAAAAACCCCTACCTTCGCTATTCAGGGATTCATCGAGACCCTGCTAAATGGTGCACTCGAGGATCAGGAGGTGAACCGGAAATTTTTGAAGAAGGCGATGAGAAATGTGAATCGCCTCATCTACCTGACCAATGATCTTATGGAAATCTCCAGGCTCGAAACAGGTGAACTGAAAATATTCAACCAGGAAATTCCTTTAAAGCCGGTCATTACCGAGATTGTGGATACACTTCAATACAAGGCAGACCGGGAACAGGTGACCGTCTTTGTTGAACCCTTTGATTCTTTTCTTAAAGTACGTGCTGATCGCAATCAGCTGCGGCAGGTGCTCAATAATCTTATCGATAATGCAATCAAGTACAACAAAGCCGGCGGTACCGTTAAAATCAACGCCAGAGTGTTCCCTGCAAACCCTGATAAAGTAGAAATTATAGTTGAAGACACAGGGCTCGGCATCGAAGAGAAGGATTTGCATCGCATCACCGAGCGCTTCTATCGCGTCGATAAATCCCGTTCAAGAGAAAAAGGTGGAACAGGCCTCGGCTTGTCAATAGTAAAACATATCATCGAAGCTCACGGCGAGCAATTTTTTATGCGCAGCAAACCACAGACGGGAAGTACTTTCAGTTTCACCATGCCCAAAATTAACAACGTTTCAGTGAATTGAAATTTCTTGCTACTTTAGAGACCAAAGCGCAGTATCAATTAATCATCAACCTATTGTTATGACCTATGCTATCATTATGGCCGGTGGGATTGGAACCCGTTTCTGGCCAAAAAGCCGGGAATCAAGACCGAAGCAATTCTTAAAATTTTTTGATGAACGTACTTTATTTCAAAACACTGTCGATCGTATCTCCAAAATCATATCACACGATCGAATCCTGGTTATCACCAATGAACAGTACGTAGATCTTGTTCAACAACAGATCCCCGATTTACCAGCCGAAAACATAATAGGTGAGCCAATCGGCAAAAACACGGCACCATGCATAGCTCTCGCTGCCACAATTGTTAAAGAGCGGGATCCGGAAGGCACCATGATCGTATTGCCATCTGATCATTATATAACCAAACCGGATAAATTTCTTTCTGTATTGCAGGCTGCTGTTGCCAAGGCCAACGAAGGGGCCAATCTGGTGACCATCGGTATTGAACCACACAGACCGGAAACAGGCTATGGGTACATCCAATTTAATACAGGTAGCAATGAGGAATTCGATGGAATTAAGGTGCACGAAGTTGTGACCTTCGCAGAAAAACCCGATATAGAAACAGCCGTAAGCTTTCTAAAATCCGGAGATTTTCTCTGGAACAGCGGCATGTTTGTTTGGAAGGCTTCCACTATCCTTGATGAAATCAAAATCGATCTCCCCCATCTGCATAACCTTACAAATGCGTTTCCCGACTCGACAAAAAAGAACGGGATTCATGAGGCGCTGAATAATTTCTACCGAAATGCCAACGACATCAGCATCGACTATGGGGTTATGGAAAAGGCGCAGACCGTATATGTTGTACCAGGCGATTTCGGATGGAATGATGTAGGCAGTTGGCTGGCTGTTTATGAACTTGAGAAAAAAGACAAACTAGGTAATGTTATCAAAGTACCCTCCTCGCGGTTGATTAACTCAAGTAATTGTTACGTCTCATCCAGTACTAATCGGTTTGTTGCCGTTGTCGGATTACAGGGGGTTGCCGTTGTTGATACGGACGACGCTCTTCTTGTCGCACGGCTCGATGGGGCTCAAGATGTCAAAAAAGTGGTGGAATCCCTCAATGACAAACAAACCAAGCCTTATCGGTCAAAGGTCATTGTTAAAGATCAATGGTAAGCTGATCGTAGGCCAGGCGAATATTATCCGGCAATTTTTTATTGGTCAATGCATGATTAACATGGGAGGACATGTGGATCAAATAGGTCATCGGAATTTTCAGCTTTTGCGCCACTTCCACGGCCTGGGGAATCGTGAAATGTGTCGGATGTTCGGGTGACCATCGCAATCCATTTAAAACGAGAAGCTTCGAACCCTTTACCAGTTCCAGGGTTTCCTCAGGGATATAATTTGTATCCGTGATATAGCTCAGATCATTAATCCTAAAACCGTGAATCAAGAGATCGCCATGATAAACGGGTAACGGAGTGATCTTGCAGTCCCGAAAAATAATATTTCTGGAATGAACCTGGATATCCAGGTTAACGGAACCCGGCGTCCTATTCGGTTCAAACATGTATTCAAACCTGCGTTTCAGGGAATCGACGCAACTCTGAGTTGTAAACACCGGTATTTTACCACCCTGTATATAATTAAATGGTCTGAGGTCGTCAAGGCCTCCTATATGATCAGTGTGTTCATGCGTGAGAAGCAACAGGTCGATATGCCGGATACCTGCTCTTAGCGTCTGTAGTCTAAACTCGGGACCAATATCAATGAGTACCGAAGCTTCTTTTGTCTGTATCCATGCAGAACAACGGTAACGGTTGTCGCGGGGATCCCCTGTCATCTCTTCGCTACCAAAACCGCCTGCTACCGGAACTCCCATCGAAGTGCCGGTTCCCAGAAAAGTAATACGCATAGTTAATCCGGTTGACTGTCAACGTCATCATCCTCATCGGGACGAGGCTGACGTGCAAGATACTCATCTATGTCCTTACGGACCGCAGGTTTAACATAAATATCATCTGTTAGATTATTTTCGAGGACGCGGGTAAGGACAGATATTTGGGATTCCGCCGGTTGCCTTTTATTCAGGACAATTAATTTTTGTCCTTCCATCACGCATGAGTCGCTTCTAAAAGCACCCTTCTCGCGTCGTATGGTGTAACCGATTTCGTCTATAAGCTCTTCAAGCTCAAGTAATAGTTTTTCAGGCTTCATTAAAATGTTATTCCCAGGATGAATCCCATTTTCTTCTCTCCGTAGTCAAATTCAATTCCACTCCCATTGAACCGGGTATAACGATAATCCACACCTGCTACAAAACCAATTTGTCCCAATACACGATCAAAGTAGATACGATTCCGGCTTTCAATGATCCATGCGGAACCGCTGGACTGCCCCAGTGACCTGGTGCTAAAACCGTAATTGATCGTCCCTTCAAGACTGATTCGGATCCGATGAGGCAGCATGAAACCGGCATGCAATCCGGAACCAATTGTTGCATTATTCTGTCTGAAATCATTTGATATATTGCCCGAGTTTTTATCATTAACCCGGGTATAACCGATCTTGATTGCCAGAGGCAAGCTTAAGACAAAGGGACGGGACCGCAAAACCGGATATTTTGAATTAAAACCGATTTCCAGTCCAAAGTAATTCAGGTTGTTAAGAGGGCCAAGATTCCAGCCGGCTGTTGCGTTAATTTCCAGACCGGACAAATCTAATCCCAATCGATATAATGGATCATTAAAATCGAAAGCATTGGGTTGCGGATTCGATCCGGATCCCCTGGGTTTATACTGAAAATTTGTTGGAATTATGCCGATATAGGCAGACGTCAACGGCGTTCCATATCGCTGGGGCAACGACTTGACGGAAAACATCTGTGCCTTAACACTTGTAAAGCCGCCAATCAACAAGATAAATAACGCAGCAGGAATTGCCTTCCAGTTGTTATACTTTTTGTAACCTGATTTTCGCATAATGGGAGCTTTTTAAATAGTATGGATGATGATATCCGAGCTTTTTAACCCAAAATTCAATTCACTAATTCCCTTGGCTGAACAAGGCCTAATGAAAGGAATGTTCATTTTATCTGACCGGCAGATACGGGTTAGTCAAAATATTCATGATTTACATAAAATACATCGAATAGTGTGAACTTCTCTTATTCTGCCTCGCGAAAAAGGGAAGTTCTTTTTCTTCTCCCTGTTGCTGTAATTTTCCATTAACTTTTGGGATAAAGAATAGGTGGGATTCACGGTGTACCGGATCCGTCGCATATGTGTTTGTTTCTCCGGCAAGGCAAAGGCATTTTATCGAGGGAGGCATTTATGCCGGATTGATAATGATTGCAATAATATCACCCGGATTTAATTAAATAGCTACAAGGCTATATGCCACGATGAGGTTTTCAAAACTTTTCTTTTTTACCTCCTGGCTGGCCATTGGGTTTCAGAAGAGCACAATACAAAATTACATCGGCTTCAGCACGATGAGCATAGGCGAAAATTCAGTTTAACAACGAAGACATAAGAGAGAAACGAGGGATTGGAACGTTAAAGTCATCACCGTTTATGGAACGAATCTCGTAGTAACCATCCATAAAACCACTGTAACTGCTCAACACACAATAGCACTTATATCGGTATTCCTCACCGGCCGGAATAATAGGTTGTTGTCCAACATTACCCTCACCCTCGTACGATCTTGGAAAGAGGCCACTTTCTTGAATGGTCCAGTGGCGACGGATCAATCTCAAAGGCTCATTACTGTGATTTTCTATTGTTATGTAGTACGAAAAGATATGCCGTCTTTCTGCCGGATTGGATTTTTCCTCAAGATAATGTGGTTCAACCCTGACGGAAAGTTCATTTGTTGTTTTTACGAATACCATATTTCTGTTACCCCTTTAAGATTACTGCCCCTTTTAGATATATAACATCAAATACCCCTATGTGATGCGTTCTCTATATCTATATGCGAATATATAACGCTCAGAACTTTCCAACCTATTGCATTAGAATAATTTCACAGCGAAAGGTCTTTTTTATAACTTTTCTAATGTAACAGCATCATGAAAACGAAACTGTGACAAAGCATCGTTTTTAAATATAGGAATTGACAATACGAATGGATGTATCGTATATTTGGAGTCTCGCTGGTCCGGTAGTTCAGTTGGTTAGAACGCCTGCCTGTCACGCAGGAGGTCGTGGGTTCGAGTCCCATCCGGATCGCTGGAACATTCGAATTAAGCCCTTATTTTTATTTAAAATGAGGGCTTTTTTATTTCCTCGACTTTTCAGATGAACAGTAGCACCTTGTTGTAAGGTTACCTTAGAATTTATCCGGTTAGTCCACACATCACATATTGATTTCTATGAACTAAGTTGAGCCATCAGTAACATCCTTCATATCTCCAACTGAAACCTCTCGTTATTTTTAACTTCAGGCAATTTTAGCCTATTGCTTTCAACCTTGTAAACTTATATGCGGAGGCTTTGCAAAACCAACATCATAAGCCTCTCCTGTAAATCAGGAGAGGCTTGGTGAGGTAAAAATAAAGGTTTTGCAAAGCCTCCTATGCGACAATACTACGGCATCAGTGGTACGGTTACATGCATCATTTTTCATATTTTATATGTTTGCAAAAAACCATGTTGAAATTGAATTAAAGCATGCCACAGGGAACGCTTCTGATTATAGATGATGAAGAACGGTTAAGATCCTTACTTGCACGTTTATTCCAGCTTGAGGATTATGCTGTATTCACTGCCCCAGATGCTCAGATGGGACTTTCTTTACTGCAAAAACATCCGGTTGATGTGGTTCTTTGTGATGTGCGACTGCCCGATAATAATGGTCTCAATCTAATCCCAAAGATCAAGACTATTCAGCCAGATACGGAAATTATTATGATTACCGCTTTTGGAACCATTCCTGACGGTGTGAAAGCCATCAAACATGGTGCGTTCGATTATATCACCAAGGGAGACCAGGAAGAGCAAATCATTCCGACGGTTGCCCGGGCAATGAAACGGGTGAGAACCCGGAAAAAATTAAATCAGCCGACAGGAGAACAATTCACTTTCGATCAAATTATTGCCCGTTCGCCGGTCATGCAGGAGGCAGTCTCGCTGGCAAAACGAGTCGCCGAGACCAATGCTACGGTGTTGTTGCTCGGGGAAACGGGTACCGGAAAGGAAGTGTTCGCACAGGCTATTCATACCGGAAGCACCAGATCAGGAAATCCATTTGTCGCTGTCAATTGCAGTGCACTTGGACATGAATTGCTGGAATCGGAACTGTTTGGTTACCGAAAAGGAGCTTTTACCGGGGCAGACAGGGACAAACGCGGGCTCTTTGAAGAGGCGGACGGTGGCACCATATTTCTGGATGAGATTGGTGAGATTCCACTCGATCTGCAAGCTAAACTTCTTCGTGCCCTTGAGACCAAACGATTCATCAAGGCTGGCGACACCAAAGAGACATTTGTAGACGTGAGAATCATTGCAGCTACCAACCGGAATTTAAAGAAAGAAGCAGAGTCGGGTTCATTTCGTAGCGATCTCTATTACCGACTGCAAACCTTTACGATCGAACTGCCGTCATTGAAAGAACGCACCGATGATATTCCGGAGCTGGTCCGTTTTTTTGTTGCAGATCTGAGCGATAAACTCGGTAAACCGGTTGATAATATCACCACGGGTTTCATGGATGTCCTGAAAGATTTTTCCTATCCCGGTAACATTCGCGAATTGCGAAATCTGATCGAACGAGCAATCATTCTGGCCGCCGGGCCGGAATTAACACCCGATCTTCTTCCAACAGGAGCCGGTACCAGTGGTTCTGTATCCGAACAAGATCTTGAAAGTGTGGAACGAGACCATATCATTCGCATTTTGAAATTTACCGGCGGCAACAAGACAAGGGCTGCGGATATTTTGGATATTGGCCTGGCGACACTGTACCGGAAGATTCAGAAATACGGAATCAGTGATCAGTGATCAATCCCAAACACAACGGATGTCATCCTGCCGGCGATTCCGTTAGTAACGGGCAACGTACCGTTTCCGGATGCGGACGGGATTCTATTTTCTCCGGCAAGCCGGCGAAATTCAGAATGACAAGATAGTGCTTAGTCTGGTTTCCTGACTCCTGACTTCTGACTCCTGACTCCCGAATTCTGACTCCCGAATTCTCTCCCCTACCTTCTCATTTTGAGAATTCTCCCTTTCATTTTGATAGGATCATCAGTCTAAAATCTTTGTTCGGCCAGCGTCTATTGTCATCATATCTTTCTGTTATAAAATAGTTTGTGCGATATCTATCCCTCTTTTCCCACCTTTTGGCATGACATTAGCCTTGTTGTAAAGTGTATCCGCAATCCAAATTTCGGAGGTAATCATATGACCATCCTGTACACTTTACTGGTTCTTGCCTGGGCGATTGTCCTAATCGTCGGGTCTGTGACATTTTTTGACAAAATCCTCAAACGCTAATGCCATGATTGCTTTGCTCTTATTGTCGATAGTCCTATTCGGATACCTTTTCTATGCACTCATTCACCCTGAAAAATTCTGAGTTATGAATACTGAGCTAATCGGTGTCCTGTTTATTCTTTTAGTGACTGTGGCCCTGGCTTCACCTCTGGGTCGTTATGTAAGCCGCGTTTTTAAAGGTGAGCGGACACTCCTCGATTTCATGGCACCATTGGAGCGTTTCATCTTCCGAATGAGTCGTATTGATCCCAATAGTCCAATGGACTGGAAGCAAAACGCCTGGGCGATGATTAAACTGAATGTATTCTTTTTCGCCTGGGCCATTATCATCCTGTTGGTCCAGTCGTGGCTCCCATTCTGGAATCCCAATCATATCGGTGGAATGTCGCTCACCCAGGCATTTCATACGGCAGTCAGTTTTGCCACCAATACGAATCAGCAACACTACTTGGGGGAGACAGGTGCCTCCTATTTTACACAATTACTGGTATTCGGTTACCTGCAGTTTGTAAGCGCCGGGACCGGGATTGCAGCCCTGGCGTTGGTGTTCAAGGGGCTCTCATCAAAACAGACCACAGATCTTGGCAACTTTTATAACCTCTTCTTAAAAAGCTGTACTCGAATCCTTCTGCCGCTGGCAATTATCCTTGCTATTTTTCTCTTATTTATGGGTACTCCAGACACCTTCCAGGCGAATGCCACCATCACCACACTGGAAGGACATACCCAAACAGTAGCCACCGGACCGGCAGCTCCAATGGTGGCAATCAAGCAATTGGGAACCAACGGAGGCGGTTTCTTTGGTGTCAACTCAGCACATCCATTCGAGAATCCAAATTATGTGACCAATATTGCTGAGAATGTGGCGATTCTGCTAATCCCAATGGCTCTTGTTTTTGCATTCGGATTTTACTTAGAGCGAATGAAATTGGCATGGATCATTTTTGGGGTAATGATGCTTGGCTTCCTGATCCCTCTTGGGGTTGGATTGCATTACGAATTACATGGCAATCCTGCCATTACAAAGATGGGGGTACAACAGCCAACCGGTTATATGGAAGGAAATGAAGTGCGGTTTGGTCCGGCAGCTACCACATTATGGGCAATGAGTACTACTACTACCTCAAATGGATCAGTCAACGGCATGCACGACAGCCTGATGCCTCTCACCGGCGCCATGGCCATGCTGAATATGTTCATGAACTGTAACTTTGGTGGCGTAGGAGTCGGTTTTCTGAATTTCTTCCTGTTTTTGATTGTAGCCGTATTTATTGCCGGGTTGATGATTGGCCGTACACCAGAGTGGCTCGGCAAGAAGATCGAGGGTCGTGAAGTAACCATAGCTGCACTATTGATTATCCTACATCCACTTCTTGTTCTGAGTGGAACCGCTCTTTCCACCTGGTTAATTACTTTGCACAGCAATTGGGACTGGCTGAATAATCCCGGTTTTCACGGATTTAGTGAAATGTTGTATGAATTCACATCGGCTTCGGCTAACAACGGTTCCGGATTTGAAGGGCTGATTGATAATACGGTATTCTGGAACTTGTCCTG
>DATFNI010000358.1:0-4525 GCA_035266485.1 Balneolales bacterium | reverse complement strand
CGGGCATTCCGCCACGGCAGATGGCTTGTGCTCAGGCTTTTAGCTACATTGACGATCGTTGCTCGTATCTTAGCCCCTTACGCGCAGGGTCGTTATCGCCGGCGAAACTAAGGTATTCCCTTAATGGTGTTCCCCGATAACGGATCCAAACACAAAGATGTCATCCTGAGCCCCGGCCCCAAATTCATCAGCCAAGATACGCTCGTTTGGGGCGAAGGATCTCGTCGAATCCGGCAACTAGTGCTTACAAAGCTGGTCCTGGCGTCTTCCGTCGGGGGACGTCCCCCCATGACAGACGAAGTTCTCGCTTGGGCCGCAAGTGTTGAATGCTTAGATGATTGTATGAATTGTAATCCTGTTTTTGTGTTCGATATTCTGAATATTCCCTTTTTATGAGCTGTTTTTAGTAATTTGTAATAAGCATCACAAATACACTTTTTAGAGATATCGCAATAACGGTATGACCAGAGATTTAAAAATCAGGATTATTGGAGTCATTATAACACTCGTCAGTGTTTCCATAATGGGTTATGTAGTTTTTACTATGAAGAAATCCATTGCCTTTTCTGCTGTTGCCGGACTTTTGTTGGGAATGGGGCTTGTGCTGGTACGCAAAGGAGAGGCGATTGTTGAGCGATTCAAACAAGCAAACTCGTCTAAAAAGACTACCTGATTGCGATTGGAACTTCGCCATTTCTGATTCGCACCTTGCGTCCAATATATTTTATCCTGTTAAAGTTAGTGATACCCGCGCTTAAGAAGAAACTTTGCACCGGCTTCGAAAGCTTTTGGTCCCGGCACGAAAAAACCGAACGCATCGGCCAGCCGGTTGGTCGTGTTAAATGCAAAGCAGACCGCGAGGGCATCCTCGATCTGTTCCGGTGAGACGCCGGCGGCCAATACTTCCCGCATATCATCTGCATCCACCGTGTGTTCGCGCGTTAGCCTTCCCAACATACGCAAAGTCGCCCGCAACGGTTCTTCGATGGGCGCGGTGTCCGGATCCGAGAGTACGGCTGCGACTTTTGCTTCATCGTGATAAGCTCTTGTTGATGTAACTGTGTGTGCGCCTATGCAAAATGAACATTCGTTTATCCTTGAGATAAACGCGGCCATCAACTCACGATCGGCAACCGACCATTCAGATGGCCCACGCATTGCTTCATGGGTAAACTCCTTCATCGGATTGCCGTAAAAATCGGGACGGTAAAAAGTCAGTTTTCCAGCATCGGGTAGCGGATGACGAGAGACCGCGTGAATAATTGCAAACAAGACTTTCGTACCGAAACGGTAACCGTTATTGAGGATTTCAAGTCGCATGCCGGCCTCCCGTTCTGTCTGCCAGGGCCTCAGAAAGGGCATTAAGCGCTGTTTCATACTGCCGGGTGGACTGCCCGACGGCTGCACAGATTACCAGTTCGAAGATCTGATCCTCACTGATACCCGATGCTTTGACTGCAGCGACATCTTCGTCGGTGACTCTTGCCGGCTGCGTGGCGACCTTGCCGACAAGTGTGCCGATCGGGCCGTCTAATCCTTTGTTGTCGAAAGCAGCCCGGCGTTGTGCCGGCGATGCCATACCGTCACCTTCGAGAACCCGTGTAACTACGGTACTGTGTGCCGCACGCTTTTTGCCCTCTGTTGCCATCGTATCTCTTGTATTATGAACCGATGAAAATACCGGAACCTAAACTGACAAAACCGCCTGCCGTTGTTCCTGATATGATTAGAGAGAAATCTGGTCTGTTCGCCTGGCTAATATGATAAAAACATTTCTCATAAAAAACTTAATCATGGAAGCGGGTTTTGCCGGTGAGAGATTGACAGATCATAAGGAAGATTAAATTGCCGTGGACACGGAATCACAGAAGGAAAATTCCGTGATTCTCTACTGCTTCCGTGGCAATTTAAAAAGGCGGTGCACGGGCTGATGAAACTCTTTAAATAGAAATCTATTTCGCACTAACTCACCCTTTTTCCCTGCATCAGCATATTTACCGCATCCCGAAGCGAGCCGGCGGGAATAACTTCTCCAGAGTTTACGAAGTAGATCTCATCTGCATTTTCTATGGTATTCAGACGATGGGCGATGATCACTTTTGTGCTGGCCTTTGGCAGTTTTTCCAGCATCTCTTCCAGAAGCTGCTCGGTAACGGTGTCTATGTTGGCCGTGGCCTCATCCAGGATGAGCAGATCCGGTTTGCGGAGGATTGTTCTCATGAAAGCGATGAGTTGCTGCTGCCCCAGGCTGATACCATCTCCCGATGTTTGTACTTCCGTATCGAGTCCCGACTCAAACCGGGCGATTAAACTATCCAACCCGGCCTCAACCAGTACGCTGGCGAATTCGTCCCTGGTATAATCCTTATACTCTTCATTTCCATACAGAATGTTATCCTGGACGGTCCCGGTAAATAAAAAGGGATCTTGCAGGATAAACCCGATTTTGCGGGTACGCTCTTCCGGGGTATAAGAACGAATATCCCTTCCGTATAGCAATACCGATCCTTTGGTTGGATCATACAGCCTTGCGACCAGGGACGCTGTGGTCGTTTTTCCCCCGCCGGTTGGTCCGACGAAGGCGTATGTTTTTCCCCTTTGGAGATCAAAGCTGATGTTGTGCAGGACTTCTGATCCGTTCGGGTATGCGAACGAAACGTTTTTAAAGGATATCAGCGAAGATTGTTTGGTAACCGACTTATCCGGAATAACAGGCATGTTGTTTTCGAGGTTCAGGATACGGGCGATACGGTCCCAGCCGGCAAGGGCCACCTGGAAGTTGGCCCACAGGGCGGCGAGCTGCCGAAGCGGATTATAGAAACTGGTGATGTATGCCAGAAAACTGATCAGCAGGCCAATCGTAAATTCGTTTGTTGAGATGAGGTAGATTCCGAAAGTCAGCACTACCAGCTGCCCGATATTTGAGAAAAATCCATAAACAGGCATGAACAGGTTGTTCGCGAGTCCTGCCGATACGGCATTGCTATAATTTTCCTGATTGGACTCATTGAACTTCTCCCTGAAATAATCCCTTCGGTTAAAAGCGACAATCACCTTAAAATTATTCAGACTCTCCTGAACGGCAGAGCTCAGATAGCCCACGCTCCTCATACTGACGGCGTTCCTGCGTTTCACCCAAGGCGAGATGAACCGGGTAAAAACCCAGATAAACAAGGCGGGTGCCAGTGCTGCGGCACCAAGGGGCAGGTTTATCGATACCAAGAAAATTCCCGCACCGATCATGATGAGGATAAACCGCACAAACTGCATCAGCGACTGGGAGAAAAACTGGTTGATCTTATCCGTATCGTTGTTGATCCTCGAGATGAGATCGCCGGCTTTATTTTGATTAAAAAAGTCGACCGGCAGTTCCTGGAGCTTATTAAATACCGCATTGCGCAGGGTAAACAACATGTCCTGGCCGACGGTACCCATCAATTTGGTCTGCACGTAACCCGCACCGAATGTGATGATATACATGGTCAGCAGAATCGCACTGTAAACCAACACGCCATGATATTGCTTGGTCTGAACATACTTGTCGATAGCATGACCAATCATCAACGGGGCAAGCAGACTCAGGGAAGCCGTAACCAGCATCGCCAGGAAGGCCTGGATCAATATCTTCTTCTCATCGACCAGGTGAGCCAGCAGGCTCTTTAACGAGGCAAAGGTCGACTTTTGATTCTCCCCGCTCTCAGCAGCTATGTTAAGATTGTAATTCATAGGAACTGGTGCTTCGTTGCGAGTTGTATATCTGGATGTACTCCGGGCAATGTTCCAGAAGTTCATCATGTTTGCCCACGGCTATCACTTCACCTTCCATCAGGAGAATAACCTGGTCGAAGTTCTTTACGGATGAGATCTTCTGCGTAATCGAGACCAATGTTATATCCTTATAGTTATTCATCACATTGGACAAGATCTTCTGTTCGGTCTGATAATCGACCCGGGCCGTGAAATCATCCAGCAATAAGACTTTAGGGTCCAATGCGAGCGCCCGTGCCAGCATGATGCGCTGCTTTTGCCCGCCTGAAAGACTGGTGCCTCGTTCCGAAATGATGGTATCGAGTTTATCCGGAAGAGTATCGACAAAATCCCTCAATTCGGCCGTATCGATGGCTTTTTCAAGCGATTCGTCGGTGACATTGTTGTTAAATGCGATATTTTCACGCAGACTCAGGTTAAAGAGGATGCTGTCCTGGAATACGATACCCGTCTGTCTGTGGAATGCCTCTCTTTTGTAATCGTCAATGCTTTTCCCGTCGAAGAATACCGTACCGGAATTCGGTTTGATAAGTCCCGTCATGAGATAAAGCAACTGGGACTTCCCAGCGGCTGTCGGACCAATAATGGCTGTTTGTGATCCTCCTTTGATAGAGATTGAAACGTTACTAAGTGCCGGTTTTTTTTCGTACAAAACAGACACGTCCTTCAGCTCGATATTCCCGGAAAGAGGTTGATCGATCGTCCCGTTTACGGCGGTTTCCGGTACCTTAAGGACCCGGTCGATTCTGAAATAAGA
>DATFNI010000357.1:0-7721 GCA_035266485.1 Balneolales bacterium | reverse complement strand
AAGGATATCAGGCCGCCATGGAGCTCCAACTACACAATCAACATCAACACCGAGATGAACTACTGGCCGGCTGAGGAGACGAATCTTTCTGAGATGCATATGCCGCTATTTGGTCTCATCAGGAAATTATCGGTCACCGGTAAAGTGACAGCACGGGAGTTTTATCATGCAAACGGATGGTTAGCGCACCATAATTCGGACATCTGGGGTCTGTCTAACCCGGTAGGTGATAAAGGCAGGGGAGATCCGAAGTGGGCGAACTGGCCCATGGGCGGCAACTGGTTATGCCATCAACTTTGGGATCACTACCTGTTCACGGGAGACAAACAATTCCTGAAGAATACGGCTTACCCGCTGATGAAAGGCGCAGCAGAGTTTACCCTCGATTGGTTGATTCCTGACAGCTCGGGACATCTGGTCACAGCGCCTTCCGTCTCTCCGGAAAACGATTTCCTGCTGCCGTCGGGCAAACACGCTGATGTGTCCATCGCCTCGACTATGGATATGTCGATCACATGGGATCTATTCACAAATCTTATCGAGGCGTCTCGTGTGTTGAATATTGACCAATCTTTCAGAGATACACTGATAGCAAAACGTGCAAAACTGTATCCGCTCCATATCGGTCACCGTGGTAATCTACAGGAATGGTTCAGGGACTGGCGTGGCGTGGATTTGCATCATCGGCATGTTTCCAATTTGTACGGATTATTCCCCGGACATGAGATTTCTCCACTAACTACCCTAAAGCTGGCCGAAGCTGTTAAAAAGTCGCTGGAGATACGCGGTGACAGGTCAACAGGATGGAGCCAGGCATGGAAAGTTAATTTGTGGGCCCGGCTGTTGGATGGAAATCATGCGTATCGCCTGTTTCGTGATCTTCTCCACTATACGAGTGATACCGATCCGAATTATCAAAACGGCGGCGGGGCCTATCCCGACTTGCTCGATGCCCACCCGCCGTTCCAGATTGACGGTAATTTCGGGGGTACGGCAGGTGTCGCCGAGATGTTGGTCCAGAGCCAGATGGGCGATATTTACGTATTGCCCGCACTTCCCGATGCATGGAGTTCCGGCGAGGTAAAGGGGCTGCGTGCGCGGGGTGGTTTCATTATTAATGATATGAAGTGGAAGGATGGTATGCTTACAAACCTGACGGTCACCTCGATCCTTGGTGGCAATCTTCGGCTTCGGACAAACAATGAGATACAAATAACAGGAAACGATCGGTTGATGCAAGCGACAGGCAAGAACCCAAACCCATTCTTTGAGATGGGGCCGGTTGTTAAACCGATCATATCTGCTGAGGCAAAACTGGACAGCCTGACTATTCCAAAAAATTATGTGTATGATATTCCTACCGAAGCAGGTAATGAATACACATTTGTTGCCCAATAAAATGAGAGTTGATGTGAGGAATAGATTTTAAACAATCACATGAAATAAATCCGGCCGCAGATTGACTTTCTTTCCTTTATTCAATTCTTTAATTCCATGATCGTACAGCAATTTGCTGTAATAGAGCTATCTTATTCCATTTAAATGAAAGCGATTCCCGGCACCATAACATCCTGAATAGTTTTCAAAGCGCTCACTATTTAATTTGATGTTACCGGTAGCACATAAACGTACTTTGAACAAGTATCAACCGACATAGTTTAAACAGATAGAATCCATGAATAATACGCGAAAATTTATCATCACATTTGTGATGCTGATCTGGCCGTTTTTTTGTTTCGCCGCATCGCATCAGCTCAATGTTACGGCAGTCAACAAACTATCATTCGGCCGTCTCAATCAAACAATAGAATTATCATCAGATCAATTGAAGCCACTGGGTAATGTGGACCTGAATAGAATTCATGTTCAGGATGCCGCGGGCCGGGAACTTCTGTGCCAGGCGGTCGATACGGACGGTGATTATCATCCCAATGAGATCATTTTTCAAGCCGATTTTGCTCCCCGTCAAACCCGGCATTTTATCGTATATGTCGGGGAAAAGCACATGTACAAAAGTTCCCGGTTTAAGGCTTACGGACGTTTTGTGAGAGAACGTTTCGATGATTTTGCCTGGGAAAATGACCGCATTGCTCACCGAACCTATGGAAAAGCCCTGGAAACATGGAAAGAAGAACCTTTAACCAGCAGTGCCATCGATGTATGGGTAAAAAAGGTAAAAAAATTGGTCATTAATGATTGGTATATGATGGGGTATGTAACCGTTGATACCGGCGAAGGCGGTGATCTGTATACCTGTGGGAGTAGCCGCGGCGATGGGGGAAGCGGACTATGGGCCGATGGGAAACTGTGGGTGTCAAAAAATTATGTGAAATCACATGTCCTTGCCAATGGCCCCATTCGTGTGATGTTTGAATTGACGTACGACACATTCGATGTGAATGGAAATAAGGTAAAGGAAGTGAAACGAGTCAGTTTGGATGCCGGACAGAATTTGGATCACTATCAGATTTTTTATAAGCCGGAAAAATCGGAGAATCTGGTGACAGGTATTGGAATAGAAAGAACCAATCACACCGAGCAGGAAGTCAGAAAGGGGATTAAACCCGGACATGGAATGGAACGTCCGCCTGCAATAATGACTCATAAAGATCTCGAGGGAGAACACGGCTGGGTGTCAACACAACAACCCCTGAGCGAAGGGATGTTGAATTGTGCCATCGTTATTAATCCCAAAAACTTTGTAAAGACGACGGAGGACCAGAAAAACCTGCTGGTCCTATCCAGGGTCCCGTCCGACAATGTGTCTTCCTTCTGGGCCGGTTATTCCTGGAGTGAGAGCGGTCAGTTTAAAGACTACGATGCCTGGAAAACCTATGTAAGTCATTTTGAGCAGGAACTGCAATCTCCGATTCAAATAACAGTTTCGGAAGAATAGAGCCCTTCTATATTTTTAATGTCTGGAATAATATTTCCCGCAGGAGTTGTGGAGTTCTGCGGGAAATATTGTATCTAACGGGTCTGAACTCCTGAAGCAGGATTAACATCAATATCTCTTTTCAACACGAGGGTTGTCTATGAAACAGATGACGCGGTGGATTTGGCTTTTTTCCATTTCAATCCTATTGTTTGGTTGCGGACAAGACGGTAAAAACGGTTCTAAAGTTGATCTCTCCGGTAAAACGGACGCCTCTATTCATGCGGTAATTGAAAGGATTGCCCATCATCATATCCAAACGCTGAAGAATGGCAGTTATCCGGATGTCACTTCCCTGGAGCAGGCAATGAATGCAGAAGAGCCACAGGGAATTTCCTGGAATTATCCTTGGGGTGTTGCCCTTTACGGTATGGAGCATGTGGCTGATGTAACAGGGGATACAGCTATCACGAATTTTGTTCTCGAGCACAACCGTATTTGCGGTCGCTATGATGTGTGGTTAGAGAGCCTGAGAAAGAAGCTTCAGGATAATAAACAGCTTGAAGATTTTCTTGATCATACAAGGTTGGGTGAATTTATGATACTCGACCGCCTGGACTTCTGCGGTGCCATGGGGGCTCAAATGCTGGAAGGCGTTTTGCATACGAATACAAAACTGACGCCTGACGAGCGCACTATGCTGGATACGATTGCTGTGTACATAACTCAAAAACAGGCACGTCTTCCCGACAGTACGTTATGGCGGCCGAAAGTGATGGGAGGAACTATCTGGGCGGATGATTTATACATGAGCTGTCCATTCCTGGTGCGCTGGTATGAATACACCGGAGACAGAAAATACATCGATGATGCGGCCCATCAGATTATTAATATGGCCAAACGATTGCAGGACACTGATGGAGTCTGGTACCATGGGTATTTTGTAAACAAGCAAGAACGCTCGCCATATAAGTGGGGCCGTGCAAACGGTTGGGCTATGGTTGCAACGGTCGAGGTGTTATCAGCTCTTCCGGACGATGATCCCAATCGGGGAAAATTACTTGAGATACTTCGAAAACATATCAGTGGCGTCGAAAAACTTCAGGCAAGTGATGGAATGTGGCATCAGGTTTTGGACCATCCCGAGTTGTGGGATGAGACCTCTTGCACGGCTATGTTTACGTATAGTATAGCCCGCGCTGTCAATCGCGGCTGGATTGATGCATCCAATATGAAAGTGGCCAGAAAGGCATTTGAAGGAATCTGCCAGCATGTGACCCCGGAAGGCGTAGTAAATGGCACCTGTCAGGGGACAGGAATAGGAACGACATTGCAGTTCTATAAAGATCGTAAACGACCCTCAGACGACATGCACGGTCCTGGACCGGTAATGCTGGCCGGAGCCGAAATCCTGGTAGGAAGTCAGAATTGAATTAATCTTCAATGCCGATCCGTAAATGGTACAACCGCTACATAACCTGGCATTTCAGTCGGGATTATGTAGTCTCTTCTACTTGAGGTCAATTTCCAGACAAGTATTAGCTTGCTTCCTGATAGTCATTTAATCTTATTGCTGATCGGGGTTGCTGCTTAAGAGTACCCCAATCAGCATTCACAGAGGAAACGGCTCATGAAGCCGGTGCCATTTTGTTGACTGCTTCTTCCAGTTTGGCATCCCACTTGGATTGGTTTTTTTTGCCATCCTGTACAAATGGGGATATGCTAATCAGATAGATCAGGAATTTATTTAGTGCAGACAAGGGGAATGGAAGCGGTCGTATGAAATCAACGAAAAGGACTACCCGCTGTTTTTCGCTGTCATTCCATACCTCATGGTTGTGTGTGTCGTCAAAGATCATTCCTTTCCCTTCGTACCAGTGAGCGTAGTCGGACCCCACCCGAATTTTGCATTTGTCCGGCTCGGGGACGATTAGCCCCATATGGTAGCGGAGCACTCCCTTGTAAGGCCCCCTGTGCGGAGGAATATGCTTCCCTCCGTCAAGCATGGAGAACATGGCGGTTTTCATCCCGGGTATCTTCTGGAGCAATGCCGCAGTTTCAGGACACATTTTGACATTTTGATCCGACTGAAAACCATAGCCGTAAAGGAAAAATGTTTTCCATTTGTTGTCAGTCGTTATCACTTTCTGATCTTCAGAGATATCCTGGAAGTTGGGGATATTATCCCGATATTTAAGCACCTCATCGAGTTCTTTTCGGATATCCATCCAATGATTCTCAAGTTCAGCGGTCCAGGGGAACTCTGAATTATCGATGAAGGTGGCATTTCCGTGCGGTGAATATTTAATGATCAACCGCTCAAACTTCTGAAGTAACTTAAAACCTATATCCAAAAGCTGCTGTCTCATTTTTCATTAGGTTAAATTTTAAGAAAGCAATTTTTATAAGACGGGAACAGATAGATAACAGTATTTACCTTGACCGTAAATAGTTATATATGATATAACTTAATAAATTTTTTCTTAGCACATTAAACAAAATTATGATGCCTCAAATTGTATCCGGTATGCCCATTCTCAATTATTTGAAGTGATATAAAAATATGATGCAAAAAGTTAAGATCATGGTATCAATAGTACTAACCTGTTCCCGGTTTCACATTGTAACCGGGAACAGGTATCAAAAAGTTCAAAAAGAACCTGCGTTTTTTAAAACATTAATTAATTTGATTGGAAAACCAATGCTACATTAGAATTCTTTATCCGGATCTATGGAAGGCTTTGGAATACCGTTCTTTTGCCCAATATGTGCATTTTCATCACTTCGAAATCCTCGAATCCCGAACACTTTCGGGATGCTGTGATTTCGAAGTGGCTCAGGCTTAGATCTTGAACAAAATCCCTGGTTTTGCAAGGCCTTCCCATGATAAAGGATTTAACTTTTAAGATATCCTTACAATGTTTAAAAAGATTTACATGACGACTCTTGTAATGATCGGATTGTTGTTTTTGGGTGAGCAGGTATTTGCATTCAATGCTAAGCCGGATTCTACCAAACATGCCACGCCCCCGGTTGAACAGAAATCGGTAACATCCGGGTCGGTTACTATTCAGGGGAAACGTATCGATTACACGGCCACCGCCGGTACCATCATTCTGAAGGATGATAGCGGCAAACCGACGGCCTCAATGTTTTATGTAGCCTATACGAAGAAAGGGGACAATTCTACTGACAGACCCGTGACTTTCTTCTGGAATGGCGGCCCGGGGTCATCTTCCGTATGGTTGCATATGGGTGCATTCGGACCCCGCAGGGTAAAGACAAATGATCATACTCATACCCCTGCCGCACCTTATACCCTGCTTAACAATGATTACAGCTTACTCGATGTAACAGACGAGGTGTTTGTTGATGCTGTTGGTACCGGTTATAGCAGAATCATAGCCAAGGACAAAGGTGGGGCAGGCGAACCAGATAATTTTTACGGTATAGATACTGATGCCCGCTCTTTTGCCGATTTTATCGGCAATTATCTCTCGGAAAATAACAGATGGAATTCCCCGAAATATATCTTTGGAGAAAGCTATGGGACGACCAGAGCCGCACTGCTATCCAAGGTTCTGGAGATGAATGATTCGATTGATCTGAATGGGGTCATCCTCCTTTCTTCCATATTGGATTTTCACACGGCCAGCTACAACGCAGGAAATGATCTTCCGTACGAGTTGTTCCTGCCAAGCATGACTGCTACGGCGTGGTACCATCATAAGCTGCCGGATCAGCCTCAGCAATTGCAGCCCTTGTTGAGTAAGGTCGAACATTTTGCTTTGACAGATTATGCAGAAGCACTGGCCGAAGGAAATAAGATGGACCCATCCACGCGATCATCTATTATCAGTCAGCTTCATAGCTATACGGGCCTTCCCAAGTCATATATTGATAAAGCAAATCTGCGGGTAACGGCTGCGGAATTTGAAAAGCAACTCCTGGCTGACTCTGACAGGACAACCGGGCGCCTGGATACACGCTACACCGGACCAACAATGGACCCATTGAGCCAGACGAGAGAATATGATCCACATAGTGCTTCTATACAATCTGCTTTCGTATCAATGTTCAACGAGTATGTTCACCATGACCTGAAATTTGGTAAAAATATGCACTACAGGTCAATGTATGGTACTGCCAGCAACGACTGGAAGTGGAAACATTATAATCGTACGGATGGCCAGTCGTGGCCGGGATCACCCAATGTGGCTGTAGATCTTACACAGGCACTGAAATACAATCCGGATCTTAAAGTATTGGTTAACAGTGGATATTTTGATCTCGGTACGCCATTCTTTGCCACGGATTATACTATTGATCATTTGGAACTGCCGCCGGACTTACGGAAAAATATTGAGACGAAGTACTATCAGTCCGGTCATATGGTCTACCTGCATATCCCTTCATTAAAGCGATTGCATGATAATGTCGCTCAGTTTATTACCAGAACTGATAATGAAAAGTGACGGATAGCGAAGGGTTAATGAAGTACGACTCGTTAGTATGATGAAATTTCGCGGAGCCTGTCGTGGTTATCCGCCGCTTTTGCGGGGGTAATGGGCACTACTGTAAAATAACGGCAGACAGGTAAATCAGGCGATTTTTACACATCTTTATTTTGCAGCATCCAAAGAAAAGGTTGGGCCATCAGCATCATAATTATGAGAAAAATCACCATTACAGGTATCGATATGTCGTATAAAAATCCAGCGACAGAGCTGCCGAGGAACCAACTAATCCCGAAAACACCGTTGAATATGCCATAGGCCCTGCCACGTTTTTCGCGTGATGCAAGACGGGCTACCGAGGCTCTCATTGTTGATTCGATGGTCCCCAT
>DATFNI010000356.1:0-6795 GCA_035266485.1 Balneolales bacterium | reverse complement strand
CGATCGTTCAGAGACGAGGATGGCAAACGATATGGGAGCTGTCGGGCTGAGCGACAAGCTGGTATTCGGCCGAAATACCTATCTGAAGACCACAGTAGCACAGTCCGGTTATTTTACCCGCTACCGAAATGGATACCTTGGAAGCGGATATCAACTTTATCCTACGGATAATGTACGATACGGCAGCTATCAGACCATGTTCCTCAGTAAGCTCACACACCGGTTCAGTACACGTGTGACCGGTGATGCAGGCTGGTCCGTAACCAACCATCACTACAGTGCCGACATATGGTCGCGGAATATTTTTTCAGGTGACTACGAGCACATCATCAACGATCGGGGATCGTTACAGACCTTACAGGCTTATGCCGACAGCAAATGGGGAATCGGTAGACATTGGACGTTAGTGGCCGGTGCTCATTTGCAGTACCTGTTCCTGAATCATTCCTATGTGATCGGACCAAGAGGATCACTCAGCTATGAGATTAATCCGAGCGCGAGTGTTCGTCTTGGATACGGATTAGAGAGCCAGCAGGAAGGCACAAGTGTCTATCTGGCACACGCAACACCATCCGGATTGCAGGAAAACAGGGGACTCGGGTTAAGCAAATCCCACCAGTTTGTTATTTCATATAAGCAATACCTGAATAAGGATCTGATTCTACAGGTAGAACCCTACTTGCAGTTGTTATATGATATTCCGGTCGTGCCGGGAAGTTATTATTCGATGCTCAATAACCCGGGCGGCTATTTTGATGAACCGCTGGTTAATAAAGGAAAGGGAAAGAACTACGGTGTTGATGCGATGCTTGAACATTTCCTAAGCACGAATTACTACTACATGGTTTCGGCATCGGTTTTTCGGTCCCGTTATAAAGGCGGGGACGGTATTTGGAGGAATACCAGGTATGACAGCCGTTTTGTGGGAAATTTGCTGGGTGGTAAAGAGTGGCAATTGGGCAACCGGTTGCTTGGGGTGAACCTGAAAGCGTCGTTAACAGGCGGGGAACGGTATATCCCGGTAGATTTGCCGGCATCAAGAGCGCAGAGCAGGGAAGTACTGGATGAGCAGAAGGCATACACTCAACAACTTCCATGGTTTTTCTATCTGGATGGTACCATTACCTTACGGACTAATCATAAAAAATATTCCGGCGTCTGGGCGCTTCAAATTAAGAATCTCCTGAACAGCAAGCCCATTCTCGGCTATAGTTACAACCGGTTTACCAGAGATATCGATACGCTTCGTCCACTCGGAATCATCCCTTTCCTGAGTTATAAGATTGAGTTTTAATGTATCACGATCTGATACCGTTTTTTTGCTTTGGCTTTCCATATTCCCCTATTCCTCAGCCTACAACTCTGAAAATCAAAATCCGGGAGTGCTAAAACGCAGGCATAATCGTAAGACCAAAAAAGCGGGATTGCTATTTAATCGGATTCTGGTTATTAATAGACAGGAAAGCGCTTTTTTTTGAAAGCGTCCATATCCCATATCAATAAAGGTTGATTATGCCTGTCAAGACCTATTCATCTGCTATAGCGGAAAAAATATCTCATGCCCGGTCGCTTGAGACCTCTTACAAAGGTGCGTCTATAAAAACGGTCCCTGAGCTTCTGGAAAAAAGAAGCGGGAAGAGGGAGGAGTATTTGATATACATTGATCAGGTAGATCAACGGTTTACACTTACATATCTTGAGTTTGGGAAAATGGTTCACGGGATGGCCAGTTACATGGTATCTAAGGGATTAAAAAAAGGTGATAAGGTGGCCACTATTTCCCACAATCATTGGCAAACGGTGATCATTTATTTCGCAGCATGGCTGGCCGGACTTGTGGTAGTGCCTGTCAACCTTGGCGAAGATGACCGCAGGATTGGTTTCATTCTTGGAGATGCGCATGTTAAACTAGCCTTTGTTCATCGGGATTATGTCGACAGGGTCGAAAAAATCAAGAAGCAAAGCAAGATGATTAAGGATCTGAAGACGGAGATCTATGGGGGTTCTCTTGAAACGTTTCTGAATCATGCCAATTCCGTGAAACTGCCAGAAGTGAATGGTGAAACGGATGCTTTACTGGTATACACCTCGGGAACAACGGGTAACCCCAAAGGCGTGCTCCTCACTCAGGCTAATCTCCTCGAGGATGCGCATGCCATCGCATGGTGGCATCTTATCACCGAGGACACCAGGATGATGTGTGTCTTGCCGATTCATCATGTTAACGGTACTGTTGCAACTCTGATTACACCTTTTTATGCCGGTGGTTCTGTTGTATTAAATGAAAAATTCAGGGTTAACCGGTTTTTCGGGGTCATCGTCGAGGAACATGTCCATGTGGTGAGTGCTGTTCCTACTCTTCTCCGCTATTTAACAAATGCCTACACCAGGAATGAATTGCCGGGAATGGCCGAGCTTCGGCATATCATCTGTGGGGGGGGGCCACTCACAATCAAGGCGGTGGCTGATTTTGAAGACATGTTCGGAATACCGGTTATTCATGGGTATGGATTATCGGAAACCACATGCTATTCCTGTTTTATGCCCGTGGAATTGCTGCCCGACGATCACCGCCGCTGGATGCGTGATTATGGTTATCCGAGTATCGGCGTACCTCTTTCGGTCAATGAAATGGAAATACACGATAAAAGGGGTGAACCTGTGAAAGAAGGGCGCCGGGGAGAGATCGTCATTCGCGGATTGAATGTACTCAAGGAATATTATAATAATCCGGAAGCCAATAAGGAAAGTTTTGCAAATGGATGGTTTCGGAGTGGCGACGAAGGTTTTTATACGACGGATAATAAAAACCGGCGCTATTTCTTTATTACTGGCCGTTTGAAAGAGATCATCATTCGTGGTGGCGTGAATCTCGCTCCTCTGGAAATCGATGAAATTATTAATAAGGTACCCGGTGTGGAGGAAGGAATAGCAGTCGGATTTGAGAACGAGTGGTACGGCGAAGAGGTAGGGGCTTATGTTAAAATGAAACCTGGAGTGAAACGAGATCCGCTGGTTATCCTTTCGTTTTGCGAGCAGTACCTGCCATTCTCGAAGTGTCCGAAGGTTGTGGTTTTTGCGGATGAAATCCCGGTCACGCCAACGGGTAAATATAAACGTATGGAGTTGGCCTCATTTTTTGAAACCTGGAAATCAACACAGTTTCGGAAGTTGCGTTGATGGTGTATGCTTGTATTGAGTATTGAGTATTGAGTATTGAGTCGGGGGATTGGCAGATGCGTAATCATAAGTTAGTTTCTGGGAAGAATCATAGTTTGGGTTCAAAGGAGCATCTGTTGAATCTCAGGCGGGTGTGCCGGTATCTGCTGCTGGTATGCACTTCCATGTTGCTACTCCTGCTTGCCTGGGGGGCGATCTCGGGCGGATTGCAACAGCTTCCACGCAGCCGCACGATTGGTCAGCTTACAGAGACCGCCTTTCAGCTTGCCGGCGGGCTGCTAAGCTTGCTCGTGGTACTAACCTGCTTCCGGATGCGACGATGGGCGCATCCGGTACGTATTGCGTGGACGATCGTCATGGTGACAGCGGCCGGACTTTCCTCTGTCGTCTGGGGCAACTCGCCGCCGCTTACGGGGATCCTCCTCGTTTTTGGGGCTCTAATCGTCGTGTTGAGCATCCAATGGGCGTTGAGGATTTCACTTGCGAATTGATCCCGCCGTCTGCCAGTTGTTGGGAACTTATACAGATGGCTCCCTGCTGAATACGATTGCACAACGCTTAATAACCGACGACTTATAACACTTAATCTGTAATCGGTTCTGACAGGTTCATCTTTCGGAGAAGGACAACACATTTCTCACTAATAATTCTTGTATGAGGCGACAGTGTTAACCACTACTGCCCATTATCGCAGAAATACTTACTGAATGCCATTCAGCCTTATGCCTCAAGGTAACTGAGGTGCTTGCATATTGATTTAAAACGTTGATCCGTTAAATTAATAGGGTTGCAACGTAGGAACATCTTTTCAAAAGACGAGTAAACAACCGATAACATCTGTAGATAGTCACAAAATCCTTTGACCATGGAAGCACTGTCTCTCGAACTCTTTACGCAAGTCGGTATAGATTTTGAAGTTCGCCAGTATCATATCCTTGACGCTCTAAAAGATATAAAGCGATACTTCTCCCAAAATAAGCTCTATCCTTATCTGAGTGAGCTCGTCGATTTGTATAATGATTTAAGAACCGTTTCCGACCGGATCGGCCAGATGGAGCAGAATATGCCGCACGAGATCAAAAGCATCGATCTCCGCAATAAGAAAATTACGTATCAGCTTTTGCACAGTGATTATCAACACCTGCAATCCGTAAAGGACATCATCAATTGGGCACTGCCTTTTATCGATCAGACAATCCGGGAAGGGGTGACGATCTATGAATTTGTGGATGAAAACTTTGAGGTGGAGCAGGTCGGCATCACGCCAACATATACGGAAGAGGGATATGTTTTTATCCCGGATAATAACAACAGCCAGTTATTATTGTTTCGATACGAACTGAGCATCTTTATCGGCTCTAAGGATCGCTACCGGTCGTTAAAAACGCATCTGGTGAAAAGCGTAGATGTCCGTGAAGCTCATGTTCCACCCAGTACACTGAAACTGGAATTGATCCGGGAGAATCATGATCTGCCGAATCCGGCGACCTATGCCTTCAATACCCGTCTTGATTTTCCCTTCCATGAAACCTTGTTCCCGGTGGCCCGCCGCAAGTTTATGCAGTTGCTGCAAAAAGAAGAAGGGAAATAAAGGAGTTTCAGGAATAAGGAAATAGGGCAGTAGCACTGAAACCGAATTTCCATACTGTCCTATTTCCGTATATCATTTCGGATTTTGATGACTGCCAGCGTACATCTTGAGATGCAAATTAGCCTTTCTTCTTCATCCTCTATCCGTATTTCCCAAACATGGATTGTTGATCCGATGCGAATAGGAGTAGCCCGTCCTGTGACCATCCCGCTTCGTTTGCTTCTCAGGTGATTGGCATTTATTTCGATTCCCACAACACCGAGGTCGGGTTCTTTCAGATTGAGCCATCCCCCAACGGATGCCAGTGTTTCGGCCAATGAGGCAGAGGCACCGCCGTGTAAGAGCCCGAAGGGCTGAACAGTTCTTTCATCGACCGGCATGGTGGCTACAATCAAATCACTGTTCAGCACCTTGAAACGGATGCCCAGTGTATCTGCCATGTTTTTGACGGCATGATTAAATAACCGGTCTGCCTGTTTTTTTACCTGTGGTTCAACTTCCATGGTTCATCCGTTTTAAAACCTGTCAAAATTTATATTGGGTGATTTAAAAAGTTTTCAGACAACTTCGAAATATTATCTGAAACGGTCATTTTCTATTAGGGGCATGAGGAAATTATATTAGATCAGAACGCTTTCAGAAATGTCATAGTTAATATCTAGTACCATGAATATCAACTGATAGCAACCTGAGATTCGAGAAAATTCATTTTGTTAAGAATTCCATTGTATTAAATTTGAGATTAAAACCAACGAATATTCGCTCAACTTAATTTGTAATGCAAGTGATTTGGGGGGTCGATGGAAACGGCAAATCAAGGATCAATCGAGGAAAAAACAACAATGAATCCCTCTACATTGCTGGATCTGATTGATGAAGGGTTTAGCAAAAATACGACTGATATTGCTGCTGCGACGAAAAGAAACGGGATTTGGTTAAAAACCGAGATCTCCGGATTCAGGGAGAACGTCCGTTATTTTGCACTTGGATTATACGAATTGGGCGTAAGACCGGGTGACAAAGTGGCCTTGCACTCCGAAAGCTGCACAGAATGGCTCTGGATCGATCAGGCTATTTTATCCATAGGCGCTGCAAGTGTCCCGATATACACAACACAACCGGGTGATCAAATAAAATTTATTCTTGAAAATTCCGGTGCGAAAGCATATGTGTACTCAAAAGATGATCTGTTTGATTCGGTAAAATCGATGATCAAACAGATAAAGACAGTACATGCGGTTATTTCATTTTTGCCGAGTGTTCATGCTAAAGTGAAAACAACGGACCAGGTCATTAGTAGAGGGAAGGAGCTGGCAGAGAAAGATCACGGTTTGTTTGACAGGCTTCGTGCAGAAGTCAAGTATGATCAGCTGGCAACGCTGATTTATACCTCAGGAACGACGGGGAGACCCAAGGGAGTGATGCTATCGCATCATAATCTGGTTTCGAATATCAGGAGCACTGTTTTACATATGCCCTTCGACGTCGAGGTGATGCGCGGTCACAGGATGCTTTCATATTTGCCACTGTCTCATGTGCTGGAACGTATGGGCACATTTATGTACATATACATGGGATACCCCATCTATTTTATAGAAGACATCATGCACTTTGCTGATGAACTCAAGGAGGTTGACCCTGTTTTCTTCATAACCGTTCCACGGTTGATGGAGAAGATCCACCTTGCTGTCCGGGAACGGGGAGAGCACCTGAGCGGCTGGCAGCAGAAACTTTTTTTTTGGGCTATCAGTCTGGCTGAAAATTATAACGTCGATGACCCACCCACCGGTCTGGAAGCATTCAAATATACGATAGCGGACAAGATCGTGTATTCGAAGATCCGCGAAGTTTTTGGGAAAAATCTGGTTGGCATCATAAGCGGAGGAGCCGCTCTCTCACCATTGATCGTGCGTTTCTTCAGTGCGTTGGGATATTTTTGCAATCAGGGATATGGATTGACCGAGTCCTCACCTGTGCTCACACTCAACGACCTGGCACACCATAAGACGGGTTCCGCAGGCTAC
>DATFNI010000355.1:0-13936 GCA_035266485.1 Balneolales bacterium | reverse complement strand
ACCCGCGTCCGAATTTGCCGGTGCGACCGGATCCGAAAGTGGATTACAAGATATTTGTAGACATCGTCAGCAAAGAGCCTGATCCTTCCGGGCAATTTCAGGGTTTAAAGCGACTTGCCCGGCTGGTCAATCTTATGGGTTATGGGAAAGTCCCTTCCAATCACGTTCACATCGTTGCCCTGCTCGATGGTCAGTCGGGGTACGCAGCGGTAAAGAATGCGTTTTACGAGAAACAATTCAAGGCGGATAACCCTAATCTCCCGATCATACATGCGCTCAAGAACGCCGTGGTAAAACTAATGATATGCAGCCAGGCACTCGCCGAAAACGGGATACCGGACAAGATTGTGGATCCGGATGTCACGATTACCCTGTCGGCGCTGACCGATGTGGTGGTCTATGGACAAAAGGGGTATATCTACATGTAGCTGTAATCTGGCGGTGTTTTTACGACATGACACCGACAAACCATCATTTACGCGGGGAACATAATCATGGAAATAAATGAAGAATTGATTTCAGCGAAACCTAACGTAAAGAAAGTAAAGAAAGACGCAATATACAGGCATGCTTATATCTACATCGCGGGTA
The DNA here is from genome assembly GCA_035266485.1 of Balneolales bacterium. Classification (GTDB taxonomy): domain Bacteria; phylum Bacteroidota; class Rhodothermia; order Balneolales; family DATFMH01; genus DATFNI01. The sequence goes on along the minus strand of DATFNI010000355.1, from coordinate 13,345 downwards.
TTTTCTTATTCATTTTCGTTGGGTTTTTTCCCGATTACTTTTCACGTCTCGGGAAGACGGATCTGATCCATCATATCCATGCGGTATTTGCCATGCTTTGGATGGTCCTGGTGGTTACACAGACATATCTCATCGGTCGCGATAACGTTCAATGGCACCGCAGGCTCGGGAAACTGTCATTTGTCCTTGCTCCCATGCTGGTAATCACCGCACTGGATATGGTGCACCTGGCACTGGGCCGGGGAACAACACCGCTGACATTGGGCGACGGCCGCATTGCCCTGGCTTACATAGATATCAGCCTGCTTCTGTACTTCATCCTGTTCTACATCCTTGCTATTGTAAACCGCCGGGATTTTCGAAAACATCAGCGTTTTATGGTTTCCACAGCTTTTGTGGTTATTCCGCCTGCACTCGGCCGTATCCCCTTTTTCTATATGTACCCTGGTCACCTCAGTGCCTGGATGTCGGAGTTCTACGCGGTGATTTTTATCGAAATCGTCTTATTGATTTTACTCTACAACGACTGGCGCAAAAACAAACTGTACTTCGCCTACGGGTTCTCATTCTTGTTTTTCCTGTTTGTATTGGTAACCGCTCATATGTCTCTCTCGTGGCATTGGTGGCTGCATTTTTCGCGCTGGCTGGCGGGATAGTTCCAGGCATATATCCAAAAAAATTAAAAAAATAAGATTCACAATGAAGGTCAAAATGAAACATAAGAACAGAAACAATCCAATCGCACATGGTGTACCGATCATCGGTGCACTTCTCGTCATCGTCGCATTCGGTGTTGTTATTTTAGGATGCAAACGAGGGAAAAGTGCAGCGTTTCCGGCGAAAATGAAGATCACCGCTACCGACTATGTCTATGCAGGTATTCCCAAAAAAGTAAAGGCTGGACTCGTCCAGGCGACGTTCGTGAATAAAGGCAAAACAATCCACGAAGCATGGTTTGTGAAGGTGAAGGATGGTACGACTCGTGACAGCGTGGTAAAAGAACTACCAGCTATCAACCGGGGCGATAAGTTTCCAAAATTCTTACTCGCAACCAATGGGATGCATCCGGTTGCTCCCGGGAAGAGGGCGACCACAAGATTCAACCTCACGCCCGGCCATTATTTCGTTCTTTGTGAAGTGAATACGAGCTGTTCCTGATCAAAGTGATAAGCCAAAGTCTTATTCAGATCGACTCTATCAAGATTCCGAATCCTGGAAAGCTAATGTACGATGAACCAGAGACAGGATGAAAATAATCATGAAAAAGAAACGATTATATGTACTGCTGGCGTGGGTATTTAGTGCCTGTGTGTCTACTCAATTGGCTTGCGGTCAGAATGATAAACCATCCCACCCTTCACCAATTGAACATCCGGCCGGTTTATATGAACCGCGCAACTTAAAATCCGCCTATGCCAAAGGAACCCGTTCTCGAGATGGCAATCCCGGACCGAATTACTGGCAGAATCGTGGCCGATATAGGATTACGATCCTGGCAAAACCGCCCAATCGGACCATCAGCGGGTCAGAACAGATTGTCTATTTTAATGAGAGTCCGGATACATTAAAAAACCTGGTCATTAAACTATTTATGAATACGCACAGAACCGGAGCTCCCATGGGTGGAGAGGGTTTCCTTCCGAGAACATATTATACATCAGGCGAGCATATCGATTCTTTCACCATAAACGGCCAGTCACGTCCGTGGCGTAATATTCCACATTTTATAACCTGGCAGCCGTTAAAGTTATCTTCGCCGCTGGCTCCACATGACTCTGTAAAACTTACGTTTCGATGGCATTACAAACTTGCCGTGCTTAAGGGGTTGCCCGATTGGGCCCGGCTTGAAGGAGTGGTGGATTCTACGACCTTTTACCTCGCCTATTTTTATCCCCGTGTGGCGGTCTTTGACGATTATGAAGGATGGGATACCATGCCATATACTATCGCTCAAAATTTCTATAGTGATTTTAACGATTATGACGTAACCGTTCGGGTCCCGGCCGGCTATGTCGTTTGGGGTACCGGAAATCTCAAAAATCCGGAAGAGGTATTGAAAGCCGGACCATTGGCTCGATACCGGTCTTCATTTACCTCAGGCTCCACCATTCACATTGCTGCTTTGGCCCAGATGCAGTCCGGATCAATCACGAAAAGTAATGGCATGAATGCATGGCATTTTATGGCTAAAAATATACCCGACGTGGCATTTGGATTGAGTAACCACTACGATTGGGACGCCTCCAGCGTGATGGTTGACAAATCTTCAGGGCGGAGAGCAAGTGTACAATCCGCCTATAATGATCAAGCAAAAGATTTCCATCATATGGCTGGGATCGACAGGCGTGCCGTCGACTGGCTGTCCCATCATTTACCGGGAGTTCCATTTCCTTACACCAAGATGACGGTGTTCCAGGGTGGAGCAGGTATGGAATATCCCATGATGGCTAATGATATTTCCCTGCCGAATATCATCCTTTCACGAAGCCAGGCGGAACACGAAATTTCTCACACGTATATGCCCTTTTACATGGGAATTAACGAAACCCGTTATGGATTCATGGACGAGGGATGGGCCGTAACCTTTGAATATCTGATGGGAGTTAATGATGTCGGTAAAGCCATGGAAAACCGGATATTCAAAAGCTTTCGTGTGAACCATTGGGCACATGATACTTCGCCGTTGGCTGATTTGCCCATTATCACCCCGGGTGATGCGCTCACAGGTACCGGACTGAGTGGGATTGGACTGCATTTTAACGAGTACGGAAAAGCGGCACTGGGCTATCTGGCCGTAAGGGACTTGCTTGGTGATTCCCTGTTCAGGAAGTGCCTGCAGGCTTATATCGCCCGATGGCATGGCAAGCACCCAAGCCCATGGGATTTCTTCTATACGTTTAATGATGTATCGGGGCAAAACCTGAACTGGTTCTGGAATGATTGGTTCTTCAGCCGAAATTATATCGACCTGGCAATAGATAAGGTCTCAAAGACAAAAACAGGATATAGCGTAAGACTGATAAACATCGGGGGCATGGATGCGCCGGTCAATCTCGTTCTTCATTTCCGTGATGGCAGCCATCAGGCGATCCATGAAACACCAGCTATTTGGAAGGTTGACCAAAATGATGCCACAATCAATATTAAAAAGCACAAATCACTGAAGTCGATAGACCTGGACGGTGGAATTTGGGTGGATGCCAATCCATCGAATAATCATTGGAAGTCAGATTAATGCGGTTAATATAGTTGATACTCATCAGATTGCTAAAAAGTCAAAGGCCAAAGGGAATCTTATAAGTATGAGATATAACGGAGATTAACAATGAACAAATATCTATCCAAATACACATATAAGCGAAAAATTTATCCGATGCAAGAAAACAATCTGCGGTATTTTCTGGTCGCCGTAATATCATTCTTAATTATTTCGGGATTGTCGTTAAGACCAACCTTCGCACAATCAACTGAGACAAACTCTTCTGCACCCACAACCCCGCCTAAATCGTTAAAAGGCATCGATGCCTATATCCATAAAGTCATGAACCTATGGCATGTACCGGGACTGGCGATTGCTGTGGTTAAAGACGGTAAGGTGGTAATGGCAAAGGGTTATGGTGTGCGCGAAGTGGGTAAGCCTGGCAAGGTAGATGCGAATACGCTGTTTGCGATCGGGTCAATCAGTAAGACGATGACCACAACGGCTTTGGGTACGCTGGTTTCGGAAGGCAGACTCTCATGGGATGCACCGGTCACCAAATATGTAAAATATTTTCTGCTGAGCAATCCATATGTAACGCGTCACATCACTTTACGGGACTTGCTATCGCACCGTAACGGTTATTGTGATCCGACGAATATGTGGTTCACTTCTGACGATAGTGATGTGGTAAGGAGGCTGCGCTATCAAAAACCGGATTATGGTTTCCGTGATCACTTTTGTTATAACAGCATGATGTTCCTTACAGCATCCCGTTTCATTCCGGCCATTACCGGAGAAAACTGGCATCAATATATCAGACAACACATTTTCGAACCCCTGAACATGACACGAACTATTACAACATCCAGGGATATTGCAAAAGCGACGAATATTGCTGTGCCACATGCCGTGGTGAACGGAAAACTTCAGCCTTTGAGTATTTTTGACTATTGGCCTTACGACGCTGATATCGTAGCGCCAATCAGCAACATCCACTCCAGTGCGATGGACATGACACACTGGCTCCTCATGTTGCTTGCGAACGGACACTATGATGGCAAAACGATCCTGAAGCCGTCGGTCGTCAGAGAGATTGAAACTCCCCAGATATTCATCGGACATGATGATCGGGTATTTTATCCACTATTACGTGCGATGAGCCCGAAGAGCGATTATTATGCGCAGGGACTGGGAGTGCGAATCGAAGATTATGGTCGACATAAGCTTATTTTTCATGGCGGCATTAATGCCGGAATGACCTCTTTCGCTGCTATTGTGCCGGATGCCAATCTGGGGGTCGTCGTGCTGAGCAACACGTGGCTCGACAATGGGGTGCTGGGCGTGGTATCCTATGTCCTGCAGTCATATCTCGGAGTTTATCATCGAGATGTCAGTGCACTGGAATATCGCAGTCAACAAAAGTATAAGAAGATGATCAGGGCGGCAGCTATGAAACTCTACAAGACCCGGAAACCCGGGACCAAAGCACCGCTGCCGCTAAAAGATTACGCAGGTATGTATAAAGATGACTTTTATGGCACGGCGCACGTTAAGCTGAAAAACGGGCATCTGAGACTGAAACTGGGTAATCCCTGGTATACAGGTAAACTGACGCACTGGCACGACAATACATTTCGTGTCGCCTGGCAGGGTCATAGTTTTGGTACGAGCTATATCACTTTTGAGTTGAACGCTTACGGAAAACCGGTGGAAATCATGTTCGCACAGGGAGTTACTTATACTTCAAACAAACCGATGCACTACGAACGAGTGGAGAAGCCGGATTCAAGTGGAAGGCAGTAATGAAGAATTCCAACAAGTTAATTCTCAGGGATCTTTGGAAACCCCGGAGGTTTACATAACGGACAGAGATCAAAAAATGAAACAAGAAAAGAGTCAAAAATTACTCAAAGACAACCGTAGACGTGTAACTATTGCCGTGATGTTCATTGGTATTATTTTTGGGGCTAGCCGATATTCCGCTGCCCAAATAACACACACTACATCTTACGGAACAGCTACCGTCTACCTCGATCATTACGGCGTTCCGCATATCTATGGACCGACCGATGCCAGTGTTATCTATGCCTCCGCCTGGGTGGAGGCTAATGCAAACTGGCCGCTGGTGGAACGCAATTTTCTCAGATCGACAGGCCGTGCGTCTGAAATCTTTGGTGCAAAAACCGTGGGTGATGACTATCTGGACCGGGCACTGCAGATTCCGGAACTCTCAAGGAAGGAATACGAAAGAGAATCACCGAAAATGCAAAGACTTCTGGATGCCTATGCCGCCGGTTTTAATGACTGGCTGGCAGCACATCCCCGGAAAAAGGGCTTGTTAAAGCATGTTGAACCTTGGTATACGCTGGCACTCATGCGTTTCAGATATGATCAACTTGCGTTTCTTGGCTTTTCCGGGTTTCATAAGTCCATGGAAGAGACTTTGTTGAAAAATGGCTGGCCCGTAGGTAAAAAAGACACGTCGGCCGTTTCAGTTGCCATGATTGGTAAAAATTATGAGTCCGGATCGATAGTCCGTTTCGCAGAAAATTTTAAGGGGTCATTGGGTGATACGCCGATCGGATCAAATGAGTGGGCGGTAGGGCCGTCGCGGACTGCCGATGGTCATGCCATGTTGCTTGTCAATCCGCACTCTCCGTTTTTCGGAATAACCAGCTTCTTTGAGATTCATCTGCACAGCGATCAGGGACTCGTGTTCAGCGGGAACACCCGGTTTGGTTATCTTTTGCCGTACATGGGAAATAATGAAAACCTGGGCTGGACTTTCACGGACAACTATCCGGATATCGGCGACTTATACGTAGAAAAGTTTGACGAACCCGCACATCCCCTGGCCTATCGCTATGGTAAAGGTCATCGTCGGGCCATAACATGGACGGAGACGATCAAAGTGAACATTGGGGATTCAAGCGGCACAACGAGGTCATTGGGAGAGGGAGCTTATGCAAGCAGTCTAAACGTGAAAGTCGGTAATCCACGTCAAACCAAAACTATCAGACTCCGGTTCTGGAAGACGAATAACGGGCCGATTATCGGTCTTGACAAGCAGAGTCGCCCACTGGCCGTTCGCCTGGCAAAATTACGAAGCGGTGGCTGGGATGATCAACTTTATGCGATGATCCGGTCTCGAAACTTCAAAGAGTTTCATTCCGCCGAGTCGATGTTGAATATCCCCTACATGAATTTGCTTTATGCTGACAATAAGGGAAACATTTGGTATGTCTACAATGGTGCTGTTCCCAGACGAGACACATCGTTTGATTGGAGTAAACCGGTGGATGGTTCGAATCCCAAAACACAATGGCACGGTTATCACGAACTCACCGAACTACCCCAGGTACTCAACCCGAAATCGGGATTCCTGGAGAATTGCAACTCTTCACCGATGTTTGTAACAGATTCTGTTCCTTATAAAAGGAGCGATTTTCCGTCTTATATGATCGGAAATGCAGCCGACCACTGGCGGTGGAAGAGCAGCAGGCGGGTTCTCGATAATATGCATAACATCACTTTTGATGAATTCGCAAAGGACATCTGGAATACGCACCTGACACTGGCAGATGATTTAATGCCGGAGATTAAATCGGAGTGGGAAAAGTTGATAAAAGCCAGTCCTGATACTTTGCCGGCACAATTGAGGCCGGGAACATCCGATCGCAAAGAGCTTCGTGTAGCAATCAAAAGACTTCTAAATTGGAATCGTACTGCAAGTATTCAGTCGGTGCCTACAACGTGGTTTATGCTTTCAACCGACCTGTTATACGATGAAGGGATGATGGGTCGGAAAGGTGGATGGCATGAATTGATGGCCATATCCAAGACGTTGGACGCACTTCAAAAGAGATGGGGAACCATTGAAGTCCCGTGGGGTAAAGTCAATCGCCTGCAACGACCTCCTGAAGATGATCCGGCTTATTTCAGTGATAACCTGCCGAGTTTGCCCATAGCCGGTGCTCCAACCGCTGTTTTTGCATTTGTTCCGTCGACAACACCACCAAGATTAAGCGATTGGTCCGCTGGAAGACGCTACGGGGTGGGGGGAAATTCCTTTGTCAAAGTAATCGATTTCGGCCCTCAGATCAGGTCGCGATCAGTCATCGAATTTGGCGAAAGTGCGAATCCCAAATCACCCCACTTTTTCGATCAGGCACCGCTTTATGCGATGAAAAGGTTTAAAAAAGCCTGGTTCTACCGCAAAGAAGTGGAAAAACATGCGGTGCGATCTTATCAGGTTAGAAGTAAGTGACAATTGCATCTTCTGAAGTCTGTTCGTTTGTACATCTTGGGCTTCTTTATCCTGTTACACTCGTCTGGTCACTCAATATTTAACCGACTTTTACAGATAAATCATCAAAGATTATCATAAGTTAGGTTTTCTCTTAAATAAATGAATCCGACGAAATGAGAATATACCTAACGATGAAAGACCGGGTATCAACCTTTTTTCTTTTCTTATTGGGAATATTGACCGTTTTACCAATACTAGCTGCTCAACCTGTGTTTGGACAGAGCGAAAGCACAACATCTTCACAGGGCCTCTACGAGCCTCGAAATGTCAAGGCTGCCTACGCGGCAGGAACCCGATCAACAGACGGGAAACCGGGTCCTAATTATTGGGAGAATCATGCCCGTTACTACATTACAATCACGGCAAAACCTCCGAATCGTTTGATAAAAGGATCCGAAACAATCGTTTATAGAAACGACAGTCCTGACTCATTGAAGTCGTTGGTTTTTAAATTGTTCATGAACGTGCATAAACCGGGTGCACCTCGTGCCGAGGGCGTCTCGGAAAAATTTCTGAGCACCGGTGTGCATATCGATTCATTTGCGGTTAATGACAAGGCTCAGGTCTGGAAAGAAAATCCGCGTTTCTTCACTTGGCAACCTGTGAAATTGCCGGAACCGCTAGCACCGCATGATTCCATACAACTGGCTTTTAATTGGCACTATACTCTGGCACAAAAGCCGGGACGAGAAGGCGAGATCGACTCGACGACTTTCTATATCGCGTATTTCTATCCGAGGGTTGCTGTTTATGACGATTATGAAGGATGGGATACGATGTCCTTCACACTCGGGCATGAATTTTACAGCGATTTCAACGATTATGACGTCACGGTGCGCGTACCGGCAGGTTACGTGGTTTGGGGCACCGGAACGCTCAAAAACCCGGCTGACCTGCTGAAGGCCAGGCCACTCGCACGATACCGTGGATCCTTTCTCTCCGACTCGACCATCCATGTAGCTACGCAGGCGGAGATGGAAGCGGGCGACATTACAACCGGTAACGGAATGAATGCCTGGCATTTTACGGCGCATTATGTGCCTGATGTGGCATTCGGTTTCAGCAATCACTACGACTGGGATGCAGCCAGCGTGCTGGTCGACGATGCAACGGGCAGACGCGCCAGCGTCCAGGCCGCTTATGACGACACATCAGCCGACTTCCACCATATGGTTCAGTTCGGGCGTCATGCGCTCGACTGGTTTTCGCATCATTGGCCGGATGTACCCTATCCCTACGTGAAGACGACGGAGTTTCAGGGCGGTGCCGGGATGGAATACCCGATGATGGCTAACGATGCTTCGTATAAAAATATGGCTTTTGCCCGATTGGTAGCTGAACACGAAATATCACACACGTATATGCCCTTTTACATGGGAATTAACGAGACCCGGTACGGCTTTATGGACGAGGGTTGGGCGACAACGTTTGAATATCTCATAAACGTCAGTGATATGGGAAAACCGTATGAAACCCATCTTTATCAACGATTTCGTGTGAACCGATGGGCACATAGCAAATCACCACTCGTAGATATACCCATCATTACTCCCGGAGATGCAATCACTGGAGAAGCATTGGGCATTAATGAGTACGGCAAGGCGTCATTGGGTTACCTGGCTATGAAAGACCTGCTTGGAGACGCGATGTTTAAGAAATGTCTGCACGCATATATGTCACGCTGGAATGGGAAGCACCCGAATCCCTGGGATTTCTTTTATACGTTTGACGATGTGTCGGGACAGAATTTGAACTGGTTCTGGAAGAACTGGTTTTTCAGTGATAATTATATCGATCTCGGAATTGACAAAGTCTCGACGACTGCAGATGGATATTCGGTGGCGTTGAAGAACATCGGTGGTATGGATGCCCCAGTTAATGTAGTACTGGACTTCAAAGATGGAAGCACCAAAACCGTACATGAAACACCGGCCATCTGGAAAGCCAATCAAAAAAATACAAGCATTGCCATTTCAACCAACAAAGTGCTGAAGTCGGTTCATCTCGATGGTGAAATCTGGGTAGACGCCAATCCGTCTAATAACAACTGGATAGCCAAACAAGTATTGGCAAAATCCAGTCATTCTACTCGTTCCGGCACCCGTCATTGAAATTCTTTAAAAGCGGTCAGACGGTTTGATCCGTCAGACCGCTACCCATATTTGGTTGGAAGAGATTCTCCTACAAAGAGATCCATCATAAACTTTTACTTTTTCGCCTTTCGAATGTAGAAAGAAATCAGCACTTTGACGGAGGCAGGAAGGATATCCTTTTTGGGGAAGCTGCCAGGTCGAAAACACAAAAGAGATCAATGATGAAATGCAAACAAGCCAAAACTGCAGCCGGATGTATAACGGAAAAAACAGGGAATTTTAATTGGATTTACACCTACCTGTTAACCATCATCCTTTCCATCTTTTGCTTCCAAACCGCCTTTGCTCAAAGCGATTCGAACGTCGATACCGGTATCAGTCGAGGGGATCGCTATGCCGGAGCACCGTGGGCGTCTCGCTCGCCGGTGCTGGCACAGCACGGCATGGCGGCCACCGAACAGCCGTTTGCATCACTCGCCGCCGTCGAAATCCTGAAGAAAGGGGGCAGCGCAGTGGACGCCGCGATTGCGGCCAACGCGGTCCTCGGACTATTGCAGCCAGTCTTGAACGGTATCGGAGGCGACTGCTTCGCCATCGTCTACGATCCCAAGACGCAAAAACTGTATGGTTACAACGGGTCTGGCTGGTCGCCGAAAGGGCGCGACCTGGCGAAGATGCAGGCCGAGGTAAAAGCCGCTTATGAGAAGGCGGGCATGAAGCCCTCTGATCAGATTCCCCTCTTTGGCTCGCTTCCGGTTACGGTGCCGGGTGTAGTCGATGCCTGGTTCGCGCTGCATAAGCGTTTCGGCAAGCTGCCGATGAGCGAAGACCTCGCACCAGCCATCCGGTACGCAAAAGAAGGCTTCCCAGTCACGGAAATCGTCGCAAGTTACTGGAAGGGGAACTGGAAAGCATTCCAGAAAAACCGTGGCCTTATCGAAGAGTTTGCCAATGCGAAGAAGACCTATCTGATCGACGGGCACACACCGCGACAGGGCGAGGTATTCCGCAATCCGGATCTTGCACACACGCTGTCGATGATTGCACAAGGTGGGCGCGATGTGTTCTATAATGGTAAAATCGCACACATCATGGCCGATTACTTCAAGCGCATCGGCGGAGATCTGCGCTATCAGGACTTTGCCGACTTTCACGGCGAATGGGTGCAACCGCAGTCTGTCGATTACCGCGGGTATGATGTGTATGAGCTGCCACCGAACGGCCAGGGTTTTGCTACGCTTGAGATGCTCAATCTCTTGAAGGGTTTCGACTTGAAAAAGATGGGTGTCGGAAGTGCCGATGCATTGACCGCTGAAATTGAGGCCAAACGCCTGGCTTTTGCAGATCTGGCGAAGTACTATGCCGACCCGCGATTCTACAACGTGCCGATGAAGGGGCTGCTCTCGGAGAAATATGCCGATCAGCGCCGCAAGCTAATCAATCTCAATCACGTCAATCCGAACATCGGCCCAGGTGATCCCCGACTGTACAACGGCGATACCACCGATTTCGAGACTGCCGACAGCACCGGCATGATGGTGTCCATGATCCAGTCCAACTACGCCGGTATGGGTTCAGGCCTGGTTGCCGACGGACTCGGTTTTATGTTCCAGGATCGTGGTGCGTTGTATTCGCTGCACGATGGGGCTGCAAATGTATACGCGCCCCGAAAGCGGCCGTTTCATACGATCATCCCTGCATTCGTGATGAAGGACGGCAAACCATGGCTGGCGTTCGGGGTAATGGGTGGCTCCATGCAACCGCAGGGTCATGTGCAGGTGCTGGTGAATATGATCGACTTCGGCATGAACGTACAGGAGGCCGGTGATGCGGCTAGATGGCGGCATACCGGAAGTGCCACACCAACCGGGCTGCCGGCGAACGGAGTCGGCACAGTGTTGTTGGAGTCGGGTTTCAATAAGGATATCAAGGCTGAGCTCGAAAAACGTGGCTATAACGTGAAGTGGGTGAAGCCCGGTACTGGGGCATTCGGCGGTTACGAAGCCATCATGTACGACGCCAAAAACCATGTGTATTGGGGCGCCAGTGAGATGCGCAAGGACGGTGAAGTGATCGGCTATTGATTCCAGGTCTAAAACGGTCTCGCAATCCTTGCAACAGTCAAAGTTTCTTGCAACATTCTCCGGTCATTTAAGCCGGGTTACATTTATTCAACGAATCAATTACCAAGCAGATGGATAACAAAATTTCAGATCTGATCGGCAAGAATAATCAATGGTCGGACCGCATCACCCAATCCGAACCTGAATTTTTCAAAAAACTCTCCTTACAGCAAAAACCCAAATATCTCTGGATCGGATGCGCTGACAGCCGGGTACCGGCCACCCAGCTTGTTGATCTTGCACCTGGGGAAATGTTTGTCCACCGGAATGTCTCCAACCTGGTCATTCATACCGATCTGAACTGCCTTTCTGTAATTCAATATGCTGTTGAAGTCCTCAAGGTTGAACATATCATCGTCTGCGGACATTACGGTTGCGGCGGTATCCAGGCAGCATACGAGAACAGCAGGTTCGGACTGATAGACAACTGGTTGCGTCACGTGCAGGATATCATTGGTAAACATCGTGAATTGTTGGATCAACTCAGTGATGATCATTCAAAATTGCGATTATTATGTGAACTGAATGTCATCGAGCAGGCCTGCAATGTGTCGCAAACAACCATCGTTCAGCAGGCCTGGGAAAAAGGACAAAAGCTCGTTGTCAACGGGTTGATCTATGGTTTGGAAGATGGAAAACTGAATGATCTGGATATCAGCATCCACAACCAGGAAGAGCTGGACGCTGCATATCACAGAGTCCTGACCCGGGTTACGAACAGGGTAGGATCCGATTCCTGAATTTTCGTATACATAAGGCTGTCATGCCATGGCGGAGTTCCATAGACAGCTGTTGGTTATTACTGAACACCCTAACAAGCTTTGGAACAGCATCCTTCTAATTCCTATCCGTGTGAGTCCGCGTCATCCGTGTTCTATTTTTCCTTTTCCCCTCACATATCTCTACTATACATGCACCGGTTAACATGAATTCATCCGCATAGTATGTCAGATCAACATAGCTTCGTTCATAAGATCATGGGATTTCTGCGAAAAGTGATGCCCCATGATGATCAGGGTGAAAATGAACGTGCCGTGCGGATGTTTAGTCGTGTGTTGAAAGCCAGGGATCTTTTTGACAGACGACAGCATTATCCGAATCGAACCTGGCCGGTAACACCCGGGAACTATATCGTTGGAAATCCGGAGGGATCGATTGCCGTCTGCACACTGACATCCGTGGAGTTGATGAAGCCGCTAGTCAGTGATAATCGTGTTGCTATTGCGGGCAGACTGGTTACCGTCAATCTTGGCATTGAAAAGATTATCCGGAATGTGATTTCCAATCCTAATATCCGCTATCTGCTGGTCTGCGGTAAAGATTCACCGGTGTTTCATACAGCGCAGGGACTAAAGTGCCTGATTCAGAAAGGAGTCGACGGACAAAAGCGGATAGTCGATGCGTTGGGGCACTACCCGGTTCTGAAAAATGTTGGTCAGGATCAGATAGAATTATTCAGGAGACAGTGCGAGCTTCTGGATTATGCGGGTGAATCAGATATCAGAGAAATCAGTACAGCGATAAGTGGACTCGATATCAAAGGAACAGAGATTTTCTCAGGCAGAATTTCAAATCGTGCGGGAAGTGAAATGGAACCATCCTTTAAAAAACTGAAGCC